>JBHLLE010000686.1:0-2815 GCA_048885945.1 Candidatus Hermodarchaeota archaeon
ACCTACAAGCAATAAATATTCAGCATTAAATTTATCTCATGCTTGTGGAATTATTTTATATGAAATATTTAAAATAATAAATATGATTAACATTGGACGGGGAGAGCATCCCGTTTTAGTTGCTTCACGAGATGATCGATTAATTTTGTTAAATATAATCAAGGAAATAATAAGCAAATTAAAAATAAGAACACATAAAGAGAAAAACGTTTTCTTTGCCTTTCGAAATCTTCTTGGTAGAAGTTTAATTTCAAAAAAGGAACTAAGCTTAATTTTAGGAGTATTTTCGAAGGTTAATATGCTATTAGATGATGTAAACCCATATGAAAATTCAGATTAATTGTCCCGTTGAGTGAATTTTTAACTCAAAAAAAATAGACTCTTTATGATTTAACTCAACTGAAAACTGCTAAACATTAAAATTTCCTGAGTAAAGAATAAATAGTAGTTTATTATCTTAATTTATAATGTACAATAATGTAAAGAAGGAGAAGTGACTTCTAATTAGAAAAAAAGTAAAAGGTACAATCTTTCTAATTATTGGATTTTACACTTTTTTCGTTAGTACTTCTTTATTAATTATATTTGGTAGAGTTATAGAACCATGTATTCCTACTACCTCTGGTACTTATTGTGCTCCCCTGGATCCAGCAACTTACTGGAATATGTGGTTTATGCAATATGGATTGTCTATGATATTAAATATTTTGATTGGATTAGCTCTTATCATCATTGGGAGTCGAGATTTTGTATTTAAAAAAGAATTAGGGAAAATTGAGACAAACAAATATTAAAATTTAGAAATTTATAGTTTTGTGAATGTTCAGGATATCGAACACCAAAATATATTTTAAGTTATAATCCTCTATTTTTTTTAAGAAATTATTTCCTCTAAACAAAAAGAATATGAGAGTAAAAAGAACAAGATATAGAAATTTATTCTTTATAGGAATTTTACTTATAGTTCTCTCTCTAATTGGAATAAATTTTAGGCTCGACATTTTAAATTTTAATAGAAAATTGTATTTAAAAAAAAAATCCTTGAAGTCTAATGAAATCGAAAAAAACTGATAAAATTTCAATATTTACAATATTTTTACTTTTTTCCTTAGTTTCAACATATCTATATCTGAATTATAACACGAATATCGATTTTAAAAGTTCATCTCAAGAATCAATCGAAGCATTTGACAATTTAAAGCATTCCAATCAGTGGACCCTTCCAAATATTTACATTACTAATTGGTCAATAGCAAATAAGACTCATGATTGGGTTATATATGAAGATGGTTATTATATTATCGAAAATGTGTCAATTACAGGAATAAATGGAATTTATGGAATCCATATTGAAAACACTACCGAGAGTTTCATAATAAGAAATTGTCGAATAAATGAAGGAGTTCAATTATTAAGAGCAGAAAGTGGGGAATTAATCAACAATACCATTTATTTATTTTATGAAGAATTTATTCACAAAAACGGTATATCATTGGATTTTTGCTCTAATATCATAATAGGAGATAATCGTTTAGATGATGTTTATGATGAGAATTATTATTTTATCCATGGATTTTTGATCTCTAGGTCTAAAAATATTACTATAAAAGAAAATACTCTATCAATTATTGGCAACTCTACTTTTCCAGAACCTAAGGGGATTAGTGTAGAAAGCAGCAGTAATATTGAAATAATTAATAATACTATATGTGGATTTGAAATAGGAATAGATCTTGATAGGGATATTACAGAATGTACCGTAATAGAAAATCAAATATATAACTCTCAAAGAAATGGATTATTTGTAACAGGAAATAATCATACAATTTCAAAGAATATAGTTAAAAATAGTCGAGTGGGTGTACTTTTTTTTGCTTCAAACAGTATGTTATTCGATAATAAAATTAGTGAAGTTGAGAGTGGGATAAGGACATATAACGCCTATAATAACATTATAGATAGCAATTCAATCCAACATGTAAGTGAATATGGAATTCACGCTGAAGAAAGTAATCTTAATAATATTACAAATAATATTATTCAAAACGCTGGAGAAGTTGGAATATATCTAGACTTTTGTCATTATAATCTTATCATTGGAAACTATATAGCATATAATCTGCGTTGTATAGTAGAAGAAATCAATTGTTATGAGAATATCATAAGTGATAATGTATGCATTGAACTTCTAGATATTCCAGGATACTACCCTTTATTAATTCTAGGGATTTTGATTGTTATCACTTTTATATTTATCAATTTTAAAATAAAAGGAGAAAATTAAAAGCATTCAACCAAAAAATATTGATGGATTTAAATAAAAACTCTTTTTTGCATTCTTACATATTCTTTATAATCCCGGAAACCATTTTCAACATATTCAAATGCAATTTCAAATAGTTGTCTAAACAGTTCTTCAGGAAAAGCATTCTGTTCAAAAATGACTTCATTAACTAATTCTTCAGTAAGAATTTGTGAGTTAATTGGCTGATTATATACCAAGAAAGTCATCATTGCTTTATCCACTTTCGTTTTAATGAGATTCTTAATAAATTTTAAACAAATATCTCGTTTGGGGTCTATAAAATAAGGAAAATTTATATCATCCAAGATTTTAATATAATTTAACGTATTACTTATTCGTTCCACGCAATAATCCAGTGCGCTTACTGGAATGTTAAATTTCTCACAAAAATCCTTTTTGGTTTCATGGACTGGAAAGGCAAATGGGTGTCGTGAGATGATGTAATATGCAGCCACAAAAAATTTGAATAAATTGTGTGGGATTTTTCCATTATTTCTGAGATACTTATAG
>JBHLLE010000687.1:0-2795 GCA_048885945.1 Candidatus Hermodarchaeota archaeon
TATAAATATGGCTTTAAATCAAGAATTGCCAATTCAAATTTCATTTGAAAAAATATCTAAAGCAGGTCAAAAAGAAGAAAGTAAAATTGCAGGCCTTTTTAAATTTGAAGGAAAGGATTCGGAAAGGTTAAGGCAATTAGAAGAGGAAATCCAAGAAAGAGAACAAAAGAAAAAAAAACAACAACAAAAAAGGAAACATAAGTAATAATATTAGACTTAAATTATTTCTGAACGTTTAGAAATCAGATTATCTTCCTGAAGTTATCTTCCCACGCTTTTTTTATGGAAAGCGAATTTTTTTCTGTATCGTAAATAATTGATCTTTCAGAGATACCTCCTAGAAACTCTTTCTCAATCGTTATATGCTTTGAGTATAGTTTTTTTAAAATAGCATCAATATTTTTTTGATGTATTATGTGTTGATCGTAAATATCATTCGCGCCTCCAACAAGAATAGCAGTAATATTTTCTCTATTAGCTCCATGATATAAGATCTTATCTACTAAGTCATCTACTGATGTATCGACAAATTTGTGTGGTATTTTTACTTTAGAACCATTTTTAGGTTTTCTCGATCGAGGGTGAGATATGTAAGACATAGCGTAAACCTTATTAATGCTATCTTTAAGAATAAGTACTATACCCGAGCATATCCCATAGGCTGAAAATTTTGACGCTTTATTGTTTTTGTCATACAAATTAATTATGGCGTAATGACAAATTGGTACATTCAATTCATTTTTAATATTTGGTTTTGTAATTTGGTAATTTTCTCCATTAAAACCAGATTTTTTTTGCGTTTTATTATTGTCCAAATCTATATCATTTTGGAATTTTGCAATTTCTTCTTCTTTTTCTTTAATCTTAATTAATCTTTGCTCTAAATCTGTTTCTCTAAGTCCGATTAGAACATCTTTTTGATTTAAATAAATTTCCCGTTTATTCAATTGTTCTTCTCGTACTTGTAGTTCATTTAATCGGCGCATAATTTGCATTTCGCGTTTTTCTAGCTCTCTTTCCTTCAATTCTAAAGTTTTCATTTTTTCTTCTTCTGAAATTTTTCTATTTAATTCAACTACCTCTGGTTGTGGTTTTAATAACGAATTATTATCTAAGCTATCTTCTTTTATTTCAGTTTTTATAGTTTGTTTTAGTTTGTCTGGTACTTTCTTTTTGTTTGGTTGTGTTTTTACTTTCTTTTTTATTCGGTTTACAGGAACCTTAATTTCTTTCTTAAATTTAAAATCGTGGATCAATTTATTTTTAACATATAACCGGTCTACATTGTCAATAGATTTAAAGCTTGTGTTTACATCCATTATTGTCTCTGTTTTTCCTAGAACTAAGATTCCTCCATCTACTATACAATTTTCAAAAAGTCTAAATAATCTCTCACGGGAGGCCCTATCTACATAGATAAGAAAATTACGACACAATATTATATCGTATTTGGATTTTTTATTATGTCCTTTAATAATATCTTCTTGAATTAACTCTACTTTTTCCTTAATATTATTGTTCAGCGTAAATTTTGGTCCATGAGCACTGTCTTCTTTTTTGAAATAAGTTTGAATGTCATTTTTAGATGTTTCATGGAGGGAATATTCCCCATAAATACCCGCTTTCGCTATCTCAATAGCTTTAGAATCAATATCAGAAGCAACTATTTCGTAATCTGGAAAATTGATAACTTTGTTTTTAAGTTTATCTAATAGAATTGAAATGGAATAGGGTTCGTCTCCAGTAGCACACGGAGCTGACCAAATTCTTAAAGGTCTTTTTAATCCATTTACATAAGTCCTAATAAATTCTTCTAGTTTCTCGAACACTTCGTAGTTTCTAAAAAAATAGGTATAATTAATCGTAAACTTATCGAGGAATTTGTTTATTTCCTCTGGATCTTTTGAAAGATGTTGCAAATATTCCTCGTGTGAGTTAAAATCTAAATCTCTAATTCTGAATTTAATGCGTTTCTCAAGGAATTTTCTTTGGTAATGTTCAAATTTAATTCCCGTAATGTCTTTTAATTTATCTATCAGGATATCCATTGATTTAGATTCAGCTGTTAACGCCATTATTCTTTACACCTAAACGCCTGAAAACTAAATTTCTCTAGTTTAAATAATAACATGGGTCATCAATATAAACCTTTTCAAATTATTTGTTAGTACGCTCTAAAGCAAATAAAAAAGATATTCAGTTTGTGGTAAAAAATCAATCCCTTCCTAGAGAAATAAAACCAAATTTTACTAGACTCTTACAAATGCCATACACCTGATTTACTTCTAGATTCACAATTTTAGCAATTTGAAAGATATTTTTTTTCCCATCTATATGATCAAACACTTGATGCGAGGTTTCACTAGTTATATAATATTTAGGATTAATTTTTTTTTTAGATCTAAAATTAGGAACGTAATTGTAAAATTTTGGAACTTCATTTAATTCATCTTCCTTTTGGATAATTATTTCATTTTTGCTTTTATTATTGTCGATTTCCTTTTCTTCAACCTCGCTAAATTTAAAATGTTTATCTATTTCTCTTTCAAAGGTTTCAAATCTTTCTCTTCTTCCGTCCCAATGTTTTAATTGAGAGATATTGTATTTATTTAGAAAATTTTGAGAAATTTTTTTTAAAAACTTATGCACGTCAATACTATTAGAATTATTGTCAAATGTTGCTAGATATATTGTATTAGTATTTTTATCTTTCAGAAACGATAATTTTAAATCGGTATTAGATAGTTTTAATTCGCGAATAAAACCTAAATTATTAAAATGGTCAGAAAAAGAAT
>JBHLLE010000688.1:0-2793 GCA_048885945.1 Candidatus Hermodarchaeota archaeon
CTTTTAGCAGACATAATTTCATTATCTGCCTTATGTTCTAATCTCTTTAAAAAGGAATTAAAGAGTTCTATTTCTTGAGTCTCTAACAATTCCTTACCGTGCAGAATTGAAATACAGGTGGAACAATAAGAATAAATTGAATGAATGTTAATCTTTTTATTTTTCACGATTTCAAGAAATGTTTGCAATTGATTTAAATCGTATTCAGAATTCTCGTCAACTCGAATATCTGAATCACTATATTCATCGTATTTTAATGATAAACTCAAGATTTTAGAGATATGCAGAAAATCTAGCTTAGAATAATATTTCTTATATGGATTAATTAGCTCTCTATCAATGAAGAATTTTAAAAACTTATTAAATAGATGATTCCAAATTTCGCATAATTCGATGTATTTTATGGGCAATTCTACTCTTTCTAAATACATTTCAATATCGTTAATATAATCTTTAACATCATTATCCTCGTAATTCTTGAAAATAACCTTTTCAATATATAAGCTATCGCATAATTCTTGAATGTGTTGCTCATCTTTTCCTGGAGATGCGGTAAGACTTAAAATAAGAGGATCAGAACAACATTTAATATATTCATCTGAAATGAAAGTATAAGCGTAATTACCTTTAGCTCTGTGAGCTTCGTCAAAAATTATCAATGCAGTATGTTTCAGATTATATCGCCCACGCATTAAATCATTTTTTATTACCTGAGGTGTAGAGACAATGATTTTTGATTTTTTAAACGCTAAGATTCTTTTTTCAGGAGAAATTTTACCAGTAAGTAGGCATATTTCTTCTTTTTCTAAATTTAAAAATTTCTCACAGGAAGACCTATGCTGTGAAACTAAAGGCCTTGTGGGTGCTAATATGATTATTTTTGCTCTTTTATTATACTTTTCTAACGAATGAGCAATTAATAAAATGCCGATTATAGTTTTTCCCAATCCTGTAGGTAAAACTACTAATGTATTCTTATTTTTACTTATTTTAACGATGTTGTTTTGATAATGTCGGAATTTAACCTTGTCTTTTTTTAGAAAAGGATGATTGAAAAATTCTGGTATACTCTTACTCATACTAAATTATATAATTAAAATTCAAATATTTAAAACTCAGACGCTTAAAAATTTTTAAATTTCTTAAAAAAAATAGTGGTTAAAAACTAAAAAGCAATTGGTATTGCTGTTTTTTAAACTCTTATAATTTAATATCAAAATATTTCATTCTTGCTAAGGCATTGTTAGGATCAATTTGGAGCGCATTTTCGTAGCAGTTTAACGCTTTTTCTTTCTCTTTTTTATATTCGTGTATATACCCAAGATTAATCCACAATTGAGCATTTTCAGGGTTTGCTTCAATTAATTTCTTATATGATTTAACAACTGGAATCTTGTCAATGTTAGGTCTTACCTTATCTGGGGCAATATTAATAGCCTTTTCGTAGAATTTAATGGCTGCTTTATATTTTTTTCTTAAATAGTATGTATTTCCAATCTCAATCCATAAATCTGTATCGTAAGGTGCTACTTCCGTTGCTTTTTCAAAAAATTCAATAGCTTTATCGTAATCCTCAATTTCTTCGTATAATTTACCAATCTGTTCCCAACTATCTACATCATAGGGATCTAATGATACTATTTTTTGATAACTTTCAATCTGAATTTCAATTAAATCTTTCTTACCGTGTGCTGTTTCCTTTTGAAGGTCCATTTTTGAAATTGAATCGATTATTTTTTTATAAGCATTTATAGCTTTATCTATTTCTTTTCTATTAGCATAAATATCCCCTATACTGCTCCAGGCTTTAAAAAGAGTAGATTGAAGCTCTGTCGCTTTTTTGAATGCATCGAACGCTTTATGAAGCTTGTTTTTTTTGAAAAAAGCTTCCCCTAATCTATACCATAAATCAGCTCTACTTGAATCTAAATCAATTGACTTATTATAACAATTAATAGCTTTATCGTATTCGTTTTTATGAATATTAATCAATCCCAAATATTTCCAGACTTGAGCTGATTTTTTATCTAAACTAACGGCTTTTTTTTCAAGATCTCTTACTTCACTTTCAGACATTTCCTTAAAGTCAAGTAAAGTATGGGTATATGCAAGGGTGATTGTTAATAGTGGACTTTCTGAATCTAGGTTTAACGCCATTTTTAAAACATTTAAAGCGTCCTCATAGGCTTTATTCTTGATATGATTTTTAGCAATTTTATAATAATTCTCAGTTTCTTCAAGCATACGTATACTCCAAATTCATTACATTTTTTTCGCTATGAATAATAAAGAAATACAACTTAATAAACATTAAAATTTATTCAAAAAAAAAAACTATAACTGTGTAATTAATCGTAAAAGCAGTTATATTTAACACAGCTATAGCAATTTAAAGATTTAAAATATGAGAATGCATCCATTAATTTTAATGACTCTTTCAAATATATTTCTATAGTTTAATTTTTGTAAGAATATAAATTAAAACAATTATAATTTATTGGTCGGTCGAAATTTATATTCACTTTTATCTAATAAACGAGTGGCAAGTCCCTTTTCTTCTAAAATCTTTAAAGTTAAGCAAATCCATCCTCTCGCGACTTGTTCCATTGTTTTATTAGCATTTGGATACAATTCTTTAAGGATACCTCCCGCAGAAATCCCATTATTAGAATTATTTTTTACCAAATCAATGACTTGCTGCATTCTTTCTTCTCGATGACGAAGAATTTCTGCTATTCTTTTCGCAGGATTTTTTATAACCATTCCATGAGCAGGTAAGATCACTTTTAAGTT
>JBHLLE010000689.1:0-2793 GCA_048885945.1 Candidatus Hermodarchaeota archaeon
CTATTTTAGTTTTTATTTCTTCGGGGGTCATTTCATAATGAAGCGACGCTATCCGATGCTCAAAAACGAGATCCATTGCTACGTTAAGATCTTCCATTGTTATTTCTGTCCTATTATTTAAAGCAGCATTAGCTCTAGCGCACCTTATGAAGGTAATGTCTGCTCTCTGAGAAAAGATGCCTAAATCGTTTACTATTTTTGACACTAATTCATATATTTTTGCAGGAATAATTACTTCTTTCAAGATTTTTCGAGCTTTAATTATTCTTTCTTTAAGTTTCTCTTGTTCTTCTTCAAACTTCTTAGCAAATTCTTTTGGATTATCGTCAAAATCAATTACTCTTTTTGTAATTTCTGCCCGTAACGAGAGGTCTCTTGGAGCTTTAATCTTAACCTCTAACCCGAGACGATCCGCTATTTGCGGACGAAGTTCTCCTTCCTCCGGATTCATCGAACCAACTAACACAAATCTTGAAGGGTGAGAAACAGATATTCCTTCTCTCTCTATAATATTGACACCTGAAGCCGCTGCATCAAGTAAGACATCAACAATATGGTCCTGTAATAGATTAATCTCATCAACATAGAGAATACCTCGATTGGCTTTTGCTAATAAACCAGGATGGAGTTCTGAGGTCCCTTCAGTAAGAACTTTGTCAATTGAAAGACTACCGCAAACCATATCTTCTGTGACACCGAGAGGTAAATTGATAATGCGCATTTCTTTTATTTCTGTTTTAATTTTGCCATTCTCCTTTTTTTCTCTGCATTTTGTACATAAATCATCTAAATTTGATTTAGGATCACAAGCAAATTCACAATCTTTGATTGCTTCAATTTTAGGCATAACTTCAACAAGCGATCGGACTGCAGTAGATTTTCCTGTTCCTTGATGCCCTGATAATAGCACTCCCCCAATTAATGGATCAATTACATTGAGGATAAGTGCCATTTTCATTTTATTTTGACCAAGAATCGCTGTAAATGGAAAGTTTATCTTCTTCATAATTATCTACAACTTTAAGGACACTATTTAACTCAAGAAATTTAATAAAATGGTTTTCTATATAAAAAAATAGGAAGCTAATTAAAGATTTTCCTTAATGTACAATTCTTAAAATTAGGTTTTTAAGAGGATATGATAAATTTCTTTTAAAATCTTTGTGAAATTTCTGATAATTTTTCATCTACTTTAGACACAGATTCGTCCCATCCAGATAAAATTTCCATTACTCTTGATACTACCTTTTCTCTCTCTTTGTATTCCAAATAATCCATGTATTCTTTTATATTTCCAACTTTTATAAATGTTTCAGCAATATACTTTCTAATTTCTTTTTTTTGACTTTCTAATACTTCAGGAACTCTACTCGTTTCGCCTTGCCTTACTAAGGTTCTTAAATATTCGTCTGTTCCAACTACTAGAGAGTTTAATTGAGCAATATGTTCCTTAATGAAGTTTTCATATCTTTGAAATAAATTTTCTGTGGGAAAAAAGTTAGTAATATCTACAACAAATTTTTGTGCTTGTTGTACAAGTTGCTCCATATTATCAAATCCTTCGATTTTATAGTCAACTTCGTGATAAGAGGAATGTGCGCCTTTATTAACATCATCCAAGTTAAAAATCTTAAATCCAGGATCGTTCTTTAATGGTTTTACAGGATCTCCTTTCTTATTGGGCAATTCTATTTGTCTAACTAACCTTAATGGATTAAAAACCAAAGAAATTGCTAGGGGATTAAATTGTTGATAACTTAAGGTGGTTTGAATATCTAAGTGGCTCATCATAATTTTCATTCCAGGATGACTATGAAACCATCCAACTGTAAATTCTTCTCTTGTAAATGCCTCGTCATCAATAATTGAAAAAGACTCGTAATCTTCGTTTGACCAATATACTGTGTCTATTATATCTTCTGGCTTTCTTTTTTGATGAGTTATAGGATAAGCATTAGATATTAAGACATCTTTTTTGTTAGTCTTACCTATAAAAATACCATAGATTTCTAACCAGTCGTCATAAGGGATTCTTTGATTAGCAAATCTTACTGAGGATGCAACAATTGTGAAATAGACTTTTTTAGGGATTATAACTGTCATTATTTTATATTAGATAATTTTGATATAGACTTTTTATTTTACTAAATTCTTTAATACTAATTTCTCTATTTATGCTTTTTTTTATCGAAAAACCCCATTTCCTATTTTTATCAGAACATTAAATATTTAAGTTTTAAATTTAACTTTATATTAAATTTAAAAGGAATACCATTTCGAATTTATTTAATATTATAAAAAAATAAGGTGAATGATTATAACAGAACAAGGTTTTATACCTCTAACTTCTCAATTAGGTATCTCAGGAACATCCTATAGGATTCAACTTGGCTTGATTAATGAAAAATGGGCTTCAAGAATTATGAAAGGTAAGGATGTTATCGATTCATATGTTTATAAAGAAACAGAAGTTTCTGGGAATTTTCCCAACCAAAATTATATAGTAGGGTGGGTTCTTCGAACTGTAGCAATACCTAATATAAATCCTCATCAAATTATGAAAACCGTACAAGCATTAGTTAAACAAGCGGTACAAAGAAAAGACGAAAAACGTGTTGTTGCTCCTGTAGAGGAAGCTAAAAAAGTTGAATTAGAGAGAGTACCTCAAAGTCAAATTAAAAGACCTCAAGCAAAAGGTTGGGTAAAAGAAGAAGGAATGGTCTCCGTTCAGGATAAAGAGGAAGAGATGCGACAAGCGTTCCAAACAAGAATGGCTGCTAAAAAGGAAGAAGA
>JBHLLE010000690.1:0-2788 GCA_048885945.1 Candidatus Hermodarchaeota archaeon
CAACTTGATAAAGCAGGAGTAAAACCAGATATTGTAATTGGTTGCATGGGCGGTGGTTCAAACTTTTCAGGCTTAATGGTACCATTTGCCAGGGATAAATTACATGGAACTCTTCCGGATGTAGAAATAATTGGAGTTGAACCAAGAGCCTGCCCAAGTGTTTGTAAAGGCCAATACCGATGGGATTTTGGAGACACCTCAATGAAAGGACCAATAGTAAAGATGCATACACTAGGTCATACATTCATACCACATCCAATCCACGCAGGCGGGTTAAGATATCATGGTATTGCTCCTATTGTCTCAATATTGCATAACCATAAGGTTATTTCTTCGGTAATGCATCATCAAACAGAAGTTATAGAGGCTGGATTAAAATTTGCTAATGCAGAAGGAATCCTTCCTGCTCCTGAGACTGCTCATGCAGTAAAAGAAACAATTGACCAAGCATTGAAAGCCAAGGAAAACAATGAAAAGAAAGTGATATTGTTTAATTTCAGTGGTCACGGATTTTTTGATTTATTAGCATATAAAGAATATATGACTGGAGACCTAGTAGATTACGAATTACCCTCTGAAGAAATTCAGAAAGCATTATCTTCGTCAGAAATGCCAAAAATTGACGAATCTCAGTTTTAATTTTATTATTTTTTATTTTTTCTTTTATTTTATATGGTAATCTTAAAATTATAGACATAATTTAATTATGTTAAAAAGAACAAGTCTGGTAATTATTGAACATAATTTCTATTATAATTCTTTGTTATTTGTATCTTTATGGTTCTATTATGTTATACGTCTCTTTTTTAGCAAAGAAAGAAGGAGAAAAGGAAGCATTTATTAATAATATAATCGTTTCTCTTGTCTTCATAGTGTCAATTTCTATTAATTTTTTAATCGTAACCTATTCCTATCCTATCAACCTTGATTTTATTGTTTTTCCGTTTGATTTTTTAATGCTGGGATTTATTATATTATTCCTTCCAATTTTTTATGTATTAATGCTCAATGAAAAACATAAATTTACGAAAAAAAAAAAGAATTTAAGAGATAAGGAAAAACTTATTCCAAAACAATTACCATTAAAGTACGATATTTATAGAAAATTAACACATTTAGTAGTATTAGCTATAATTTTATTTTACTTTACGCTTGGATTTTTAGTTAAAAATTTTTTCATATATTTACTAAATTATTTTCCTAATTTTGTATCTAATATATTTTTTTCAGTGTTTTCAATTGAAAAAGATGTTATGTTATTTACACAATATTTAGTTGTTTTTCTAGTGGGAATTTCTTTAATAGGACTCATGACCGCGGATTTTGTTAGGATTTTAAAACCAGAGTTATATCCTTTGAAACCCGTCAATCAAATTTTAAGAGAAAAGGAATTACATATGAGATTAGGGCCTCAAATTTCTATGTCGGTAGGATGCTTTTCAATTATAATATTATATGGTTTATATCAACCAATAGGACCACTAATTATATGCACTTCCATGACTATGTCAATATTTGGAGATATTTCCGCAAATTTAATTGGCAGAACTATTGGATATAAGTATAAATACATCCGAAATACGAAAAAAACCTATATTGGTTTATTTTCAGGAATGATAGTCGCTTTTGTTTCAGGAATTTTAGTTTTAGTTTTATTAAATACCTTTTTCTCCGTCAGTTTATTAAGTCTACTTTTATTACCTCTATTTGGTGCTTTAATCATAGGCCTTTTAGACTATTTAGATTTAGAAATTGACGATAATTTGTCTTTTAATTTTATAACAACTACATTTTTGTTTTTCATAACGATTTTTTTAATTCAGAATAAATTTTTAAGATAGAAATTTTAATAATTTAATAATTTTTAAGTATATTAGAATTGAAATTGGAACAGATTAATTATTCTTGGGAAAAAAATGTCAGATTCTAAATTAAAGATTGAAAGAATACGTAAAGGAACGGTTATTGATCATATTGATGCTGGCTATGCGTTAACAATTCTAAATTTAACAGGATTAGACGAATCTCCAAATTTAATGACTATAGGCGTTAATGTCCCGTCAGAGAAACATGGTCGAAAGGATATAATAAAGATAGAAGGTGTCTTTTTGAATCAAATTCAAATGCAGCAAATTTCCATATTATCTCCAAATGCGACTATTTCATTAATAGAAGATTATAATGTTATTGAGAAGAAAAAAGTAGAATTACCACAGATAATTAAAAAATTGATTTTTTGCACTAATAAAACTTGTATTACTAATTCTAAACTACCCTCTGGGGGAAGAGAACCAATTGACTCTGAATTTTTAGTATTACAGGAAAAACCTTTAAAGATTCAATGTGCTTATTGCGATAGAATTTATCATTTAGACGAAATTATATTTACTTCTAAAGATAAAAAAGAAAAAAAAGTAAAGCAAAAAATCCAGCTATAATTTAGCTTATCCTAAAATCTGTAAGGTATATATTAAAATCACTACTAGCATAAACAAAAAGAAGAAAATTCCAATTCCTGGCATAATAATATTTTTCCAATTCCACTCTTCCTCATCGTATTTAAATCTAAAAATTACAAAACTAACGAAGAAGGGGAATCCAAACCAAAAGGCTAACATCCAAATAAATAAAAACCAACTAGTAAGACCAATTGATATTCCAATAAGCCCGCTTAGCGCTCCTGTTAACGCTCTAAACCAATAAAGCTTGGTTTCTTTTTTTAATCTAACTTCTAATTTTTGCTCTTTTTCGGTCTTAACTTTCTTTTTTTCTACTTGTGTCTCTTCTG
>JBHLLE010000691.1:0-2786 GCA_048885945.1 Candidatus Hermodarchaeota archaeon
AAAGGAAAATTACTTTTAATAGCCGTCATATCTTTTTGTATAGGAGGTTTTTTAGACGCTTCAATGCCTACGACCGCACTAACATTAATCCTTTTTAGGCTATTATTAATTTCGAGTGCGATAGAATTTTATTGGGGTTTTATTTTACCCTCTTGGATGAAAAATAGACTTTTAAAATAAATTTTTTAATTATCCTTAACCTTAGTTAAGAATCATCAACTTTCTTTTATATGGAACCGAGACTTTTTCTATAAATTCAAAAGATATTTCTACTTCTTTCGCTACGTCAATAAGTGCTTTAGGCGATTGATGAAAAAAACACACTTCTTTAGGCTCTAGGCTTTTTATCATTTCATGCAATTGGGTACGATCTCCATGCAATTTAATTTTAATTTGAGGGGCAAAAGTGTTGATTAATAACGCTCTAAAAGGCATTTTCCACGTTTCAGTAAAAGTAACTTCTTTCATTCCTGATTCATCCACTTTAAGGGATGTATTTACTAAGCTCTCTCCTGGCTCTTCATGAATGGCACCTGAAAGAAATACAAGATTGTGAGGATTTCTTCCAATTATGTTAATTATATTTCTTATAATTCCATACGAAAGGTCAGGAGGGTGTGAAATAATAATATTATTTTTTTTTCTTAAAAAATCTAAATCTTGAAGATCAAACCATCTAAATTTAATTGAATTAAATGGATTTGCTTTATCGCGGATTAATCGCGAGATTGGACCATAAATATATTCATACCTATGATTTATAACTTGAATATTCTTTCTTACCATTTGATCGACGTAGATATTTGGTCGTTTTTTAAATCCTTTTCTTAACTGTAATTTTCTAAAATAACGCCAAAATATAAGCATAAAAGTAATAGCTAAAGAAGAAGGATCTGCTCCTATTAGGGAGCTGTCTCCATATTCTGCCTTTTGTTCTAAAAATAGAATTAAACTATGAAATTGATTAGAGACATTTCCAAAATCTTCTTGCGCAGAAGACGCGTCAATCAGTAGAAAATCAATAGGTTTCGATATTTGATCTAAAAATCGTCTTGTACCTGCAAAGGGCGTTATATCGTAAAAAGTATAGTCTCCAGTAAATAGAAAATTAAAATCCATTACTTTAGCAAGCATCATTAGAGCACCAGGCATATGACCAGCGTGAAAAAACGATAAAAAGCATTTTTTATTTTTAAATTCAATTTTTTCCCCATTTTCAACGTAAATTGTATTTTTAACAATTCTTACATAATCTTCATCTTCGATTTCTTCATAAGTCTCTTGTTTCAAGAATTCTGAATCTCTTAAAAGATATAGGTCTAAAGTAATTCTTGAACAAAGAATAGGAACATCCGGATATAATTTAACAAATTCTTTAAGTCCTGAGACGTGATCATAATGGCTGTGTGAAATGAAAATCGCATCAATCTTGGGTTTAAACGATAAATTGTCTTCTATTACTTGATCAATTTCGTTAATATCTTGATCTTCAGCATCTTCGTTAATATTATTATTTTTAGGTATTAAATCATTTTTAGGGATATCGTTATCCTCTGTTTTCAATTCATTCTCTTTATATTTCTCATAATCTATTAGAATTTTCGTTTTTTGCGTGTTTTTTAATAACTCATTAAAATTCTCTAAATAATCTTTAATATATTCAAAATACTCTTCAGTTATTCCACAATCTAATAATATATTAAAATTTCCTAAACCTAGAATTAAACTGTTATGATTTGGTTTTAATGCTAAAGGATAAAGACTTACTCGTACTTTATTATCTGGTTTTTTCATGTCGGTTAATGATATTTCCTTAAAATAATTCTCATCGTACCTCTTTTCTATTTTATCAATCGCAATTGATATATCACTTTTACCTACTGGAACTCCAGTTATATAAAAATACCAACCATATTTATCAACTAAATTATCTAAATTTTCATACATTTGGTCTCCAATTAATGACTTAATAACAATTACTTTTTCTTGTTCATAGAAAATAATCTTTCTTATTGCCTGCTTTTCTTTTGAAGGAATTGGTTCAAAATTCAAGAAAAAATCGTTTAAAACTTCTTTTATCGGCTTTTGAGGGATGTTTTTGGATTCTAATTTATTATAATATCGAAAGTACTCTTTTGTTTTATATAATCCTCGCATATTTTCTTTCTTCTTAAGAGGAAAAATATTTTCTTCAAAATGATAATCTTCAACACTAACTGTTCGTTCTTCTTTTGTAGGCTTTGATTTTTTCTTCGTCTTTTTTTTGATTTCTTTTTCAGATTCAGAAACGAAAAAGAACCATCCATATTCTCTAATTAATTTATCTCTATTCCATATTATCTCTTTTCCTGATTTTGTTATTGCAATAATTATTCTATTTTCAGAAGAATATTTAATTTTAGATATAGAATTTTGCGTTTTAGGGCGAATAATTCTATTATTTTTTGAGAAAAAATGCTCAATAACTTCTTTAATTGGTTTTTGAGGAATTTTTTTATCTTTCATTAAGGTAATTTTATGATTATAAGATCTAATTTTTAATGAAGACCCCATCTCCTCAATTTTTTCGACTAAAATTAGCTTATTATTGGGGGTCTTAAATTCCTCAAGTACCATAATTAAATCAAGTATACAAAGCAAAAAATTATTATGATTTTTCTAAAAGAGATATTACAATCATAATTAATATTTCTATTAGATTTTTTATTCAAGCAAAAACATTAATTTAAGTCCGCAATTTTTAAAAACTATGAATCATCATTTCCTTTACGATTTTCTTTATCCCA
>JBHLLE010000692.1:0-2771 GCA_048885945.1 Candidatus Hermodarchaeota archaeon
CCTCCATGCCCATCAATCTAATATACAAACATTTATCAGGGAACAGGAGGTTCTTGAGATTGAAAATTTTTTATAAGATATAATTTCAAGAGTATACGTTGATCTTTTAGGAAGAAGGTCAGTTAAAAAACTTCTCTCGTATAATTGATAAAAATTAAGAGGATCTTGTTCTTGCTCAAGTTTATTTTGAGTAATAACTACTTTAACTTGGAAAAATCTACACTTCTCCTTTTTGTTATAATCTTTCCTTTTTCGGTCTTGAACTTGTTCAAATTGATCGTTTTTATTCTTCTTCAGATACATAAAAATTCTCTTTATAATGATAATTAAAGCAGGAAATGAACTCAATACTCTCAACCTATTATCATCAAGACAAAGTAAGGCAAATATACTAAATATCCCATATAGTAAGATTGAATCTATTAAAACTTCGAATTCAATAGAAATATAAATAAATATAGCGAAAACAACGGGATAACTAAATATTTTCCAATCAATATCGTATGGAATTATCAACATTGTACACAATAAAACAATAAGAAGTGAAGTAATGGTACTAATTACGAAATTTTTTATAAGAATAGTTGAAAAAATATGACAGAACAGAAATAAGAGAAGAAAGTAAACAGTAATAAAGATTTTATCTTGAGATTTTTCATAATTCATGAAATAGAGCATAGTAAAAAGAATTAATATTATAATTGATTCTATTTCAAAAGTTATAATAAAAATTTGATCTTCAAAGATATTATTAATATAAAGTTCAATTAACGAGAAAATGTAAGTTAATAAGGCTAAAAAAGCAAGAAATAATACAAATTTAGCTATCTTGATTTGTTTTCCTCTTAATTTAAATAAAATTGGAGTAGTTAAACCAAATATTGTTATAATTACTAAGATAATTGAGATATGATCAGAAAAAATCAGCATTACACACAATTATTAGTTTAAATTATTAGTATTATTATTACTATTACTATTATATTATTAGTATTATTACTATTATTAGTATAAAAACTCCGACAATAAGAGTTTCTTGAAGTTATTTTTCTTCTTGTTTTTTTTTTATAAATCTCCAAAAGATAAGACTTTGAAATTTAAAAAAAATGATGAACTTTCTTTGAACGAAAATAATTCCGAAAGGTACGAAAACGAGATTGAAATATTAGATATTAAAGATTCTCTTTCCTTGGAGCCTATAAAATCTTTTATATTGTATCAAGAGGAATTAAAATCAATTGAACAACAAAAATCTTTAGAGAATCAACATTTTTTGGAAGAGAGCGTAAAATTTGAACCTATCTATGATAAAAGTGAACTTGAAATTGAAGAACATTTTTGGCCTATATACGATGCCGAAGATTCTTATGATGAATGAAAAATAAATCAAATTAATATCTTCATATCTCTAAGTCTATTTATTTTCAAAGAGTAGTTTAAATATTTTATTTTTAAATAATTATCATTGTGACTTTTGATTATCTTAAAAGCAGCAATGAAATTTTTCAAATAATAAATACAAGTATTATTTTAGCGTTTTTTGTACTCAAATTTCTTCTAGCATTTATATTTTTATCCATTTCATTCTTAACTATTTCGAAATTGCGAGGCAATTTCGAGGATCAAGAATATAATCAACTAAAAAAACCTCGCATAATTCTTTCGAGTATATATATCTTTATAGGTTTAGGTGTATTATTTAATTTTTTTTTGTATTTTTTATTATTCATTAATGAATTTCTTCCAACTCCACTCATAATTGATATTTTTAATTTATTTGTACCAGAATCATATAAAATAGATGAGCTTAGTGATTATAATAGGGATAGTTATCAATTTGTGCGGACATTATATCTTATCGTAGCTTTAGTTTCATTTGAGGCATTTTTACATCTAATTTTAACCATATACTACCTTGTTAATAATAATAAAAATATCAGCAATCCAAAGAATGTTATATATAATTTATTATGGTCTGTTTTTGCTGCGGTGTTCTTCGGTTTACTGACTTTCGTACATTTCTTTTTAACATATTAATTTCATAAATCCAAGTTAAAAATGTCTGAGTTTAAATAATTAACTAAAAACAAAGGATATATGTCATTAAAGATACTATATTGTCAACCAAAAGAGTCATTTGGAGATACTCGCTTTCTTACAAGCTTTTTGAGAATATCTAATTATTTGAATTCGAAAAAAGAGAAACTTAATGGTGAGATCGAAGAGGAATATATTGATCTTAGATATGAAGATTTACCATCGTATTGTCCTGAATCTCTCCCAGAATTCCGTGAGAAACTAGAAAACTTGATATTAAATATATATAAAAGATTTAGATTTGATGTATTAGCGATTACCTGTTTTACAAGTTTTACGTATCTAAATTGTATAGAAACCTCTTGGATGGTCAAGAAAATAAATCCTTCTTGTCAGATTGTTGTTGGAGGCGTGCATCCCACAACATGTCCCGGGGATTTTTATGCTGAGAACATTCCAGAGCATTTCGGAGATTATTTTCCAGGAGATTCAACACCAATAGATGCCATATGTATGGATGAAGGGGAGAAGCCTTTTTTTAATTTTGTCCATCGTTTTCTCGATGGACAAATAAAACCCAGAAAAACCTTGCAAGACCCCCCTCTTATTTTAAAGAGAGATTTGATGGAGGATTTAGACGATTTGCCATTGATAGATCTATGTTTATTCAAGAAATATCAAAAAGTTTTTGAACAGAAAGGGGAATTCTACATCAATTTTTCGAGGGGTTGTCT
>JBHLLE010000693.1:0-2769 GCA_048885945.1 Candidatus Hermodarchaeota archaeon
TTTTAAAAGATGAAGGGTATTCAGTTTCATCTGCTAAGGATGGTTATGAAGTATTGAATATTTTGAACAACGAGAATCAGATGAGCGTCAAACTGATACTTTTATGAAGGTACTAGATGGTTATATTGCTCATATCTCTAATGATATTGAAAAAGTTAATTTAATTGAATTCCTTAAACAATATGAATTTTGCAATAAAATTAAAGGGGAATTTCCCAGGTATATTAAAAAGATTGTAGAAAAAGAAATAGTTGCTATAAAACCGGGTTTTGAAGAAGATATTCCCATTAATTTCTTTAGCTTAGACAATACTGATACTTTTTACGATTATCTAAGAGAATTTGAATTGAAATATTTTTCAAAACTTATTCCTCGCCCGTTAAGCCTAATCTTAAAACATAATCTCACAAGCGAGGAGAAAGAATTGTTTAAATCAGACCTATTTCATGTTTTTAATTTTAGGTTTTGGAGTAAAAAAAATTTAAAAGTTGATATATCTGATA
The DNA here is from genome assembly GCA_048885945.1 of Candidatus Hermodarchaeota archaeon. Lineage (GTDB taxonomy): Archaea > Asgardarchaeota > Lokiarchaeia > Sigyniarchaeales > SOKP01 > LW40-45. The sequence goes on from JBHLLE010000693.1 coordinate 504, forward strand.
ACTTTAAAGAAGCATATAGAGAGTGGGTGAAGGACTTATGATAAGTGGGATAAAAAGGAAAAAAACCGCAATTGAAAGTACCTATCGATATTTCCAAACCATCGATTTGATTATAAACCATTTTAAAAGAGAAGCAGATAGAGAGAAGATTTTTGAATTAACCAGTCAAGAAACCACGCTTAAAAATTTATTAATCGCTACTGCTGCTATCCATTTGTATCATAATTTAGGAATTAGAGTAAAAGAAAGCGTTGATTTAACTAAATTAACACTTGAATCGACTAAAAATTTGGAACTGAAAGAAAAACAAATATTAACTGATGAAGTTTCTCTTTTATTAAAAGAGTCTCTATCACTAGAAATTGATATGCTGAAAAGATCTATTAATTTAGAAAATCAAATTCTCTCTTTTTTGGTCGAAGAAAGACAACTCGAAATAAAAAATCAGGAAAAAGTTCAAAAATTAAATGAGATAGATAATCAAATTGAACAAACATTAATAGAGATAATCTTAAATTATCCACCTTTCTACTTCTACGATTTAATAGGGGATTTAATAGGATTAACCGATGAAATTAAGATTAATATTTTAGAAGAAAGCTCTCTTTTTAAAGACTTATCCGTTGAAATAGAAAAAAAAATTGTTATGGAAGAAAAAGAGGATAAATTTGTTGAATTATCCACATTGAATAGACTAATTAATAAAATTCAAAACAATTTTGAATTCAAGTCATATAAAGAATTGCAAATGCAAACGATGCCTGTCAGAATGATTAAACGTAAGGTTTTAGATTATAATCTTAGTCGATTCCCCATATCTCTTCAAGGATTAAAAACTTTTTTAGAAGCAAATAATTTAAAGATGGAGGTTATTGAAAAAATCAATGATGCTCTGGAAAAAAAGATAAGATATAATAAATTTGAAGAAGAAATGCTCTCATTTTTAAAATTGGAAATAGTTAAACAATTAAAAACAAATCCAAACGATTTTATATACTTTTTAGAGAGCCTTAATGAAAGTAGTTTTGATGAAATTGTATTTTTGCTAAACAAATATGGGATATACAATATTCTCCATATCATGAATATCGATGAAGATATTGCCCAAAAAGTGAAAAAAAACATGATCAGATATAACATTGATAAATTTGATATAATGGCTTTGAACTCAGAGAAAAAAAATTTATTATTTTTAGCAAAAAAGGCAATTTTTAAAATAAATTTTCCAAAAATTAAAGAAATTTTACAAAAAAATAATGACATTTCGGAGTTTAGCCTAATAGATGTTTTAAAAAGAGATAGTAAAGAATTTGAAATGGTTTGGGAGTTTTTAGAAAAGGAGGCAGCTATCAAGGTAAATGACCTAAGAGAATTTGTTAGAAAAAAGGAAATTATCGATAAAGTCTTCCTCTCTGATTTGAACTTAAACAGTTATTCTCAAATTCTCCTTCTACTCGGTTTTGAAGAGATAATTGAAAATTTAGCAAAGGATATTTTTTATTATTTATTTTCAAAGATTATCCGACAAGTTAGTAGAATTATTGAATCTTATCTTAAAACTACTAATGACAAAGCGTTATATTTAGTTGCTTTAAAAAAAATATATGATACCACTGATTCAGAAGACTGGGTTAAGGTAAAACTAGAAGAATTAATGATAAACAGATTAAAAAAAAGACAAAATGAACTCGTCATTGTTTTTAATGCAGATAATCAACCATTTCTAGTAAATGGGTTTATCTTAGCAAGATTAATGGATGTATCTTTGAATGAAGGAAAATCCGCCTTAGAAAATGATTTCAGTAAAATATATGACGGAATAAAACAAATTAAATTAAAAAAAGATATTATATCTCCTGTATCATATTGTATTTCATATGATTTGGTTAAAAGATTTGAAGTGTTTGAGGATTCAAGAAAGTTAAAAGTAGAACAATTTATTCAAGAAAAAGAAAAAATAAAGGAAGAAAAGAAAAAAAGAGTTCGCGAAAAACAAGAGGAAAGCACCCTAAATTGGATTGAACGAAGAATAACTTCTTCTCTCATGAGAATTAATAGTCCAGGAATAAATCCAAATCAATTATATTGGCAAGAAAAAGACACCAAAACAGCACAAGATAATATAAAACTTCATAGTGAATTAAGTGGAAATCCGATTCAATTAATTAGTGAATATTTCAAATTTGTAGTTGAAAAAATAAGAGAATTTTCTGAAATTCCCTTACCTGACGATGATTTAATACACACCATCGTTGTTGACATCATC
>JBHLLE010000694.1:0-2754 GCA_048885945.1 Candidatus Hermodarchaeota archaeon
ACTTCTAATATATTTAGAAATTTCTTTCCTTTTATCTAAATCTGAAGGAATTGGAACAACTACATCCATAATCCTCTTACCTATTGTAGCAATGGTTCCTTGTACAAATGTTATCGCTTGTATTTGTTTTTGAACTAAATCTAAATTTAAAAGATAAAGCAAAAGATAAGGATCAATAGCTTCGCTATTTTCCAATACCTTAATCTGATAAAGATGACTCTGAATTATGATTTCAGTGTCCAATTCAGTAATGTAAGCTGTTTTTCCAATTAAATTTGGTCCACCATCTTTTACTATAAGGATGTCTCCAACTTCTATGTTTTGTTTGTTTTTGTATTGTTCATACACTTCATAAGAGGTTCTTTTATTCGATTCTAGATTAATTTCCCAATTGTTAATTTCGCTAGTACGAATAAAGGGAATATTACCTAAACCATATAAATGCGAACCAATCTCATCCCCTCTTGGAAGATAATCGTTTTTATTAGTATAAATAACACCCTTTTCAGAAAGATCTTTAAAAGTCATAAGGATATAATTCTTATCTTTTGAGAGAGTTTGAAGGGTTCTTTCAACTCCAGTGTAATAAGAGGGAATATAAATTTTGTTTTTAATTTGCTTATAATTAATTCTAAAAATTTTTTGCTCTTTTAAATAATCAAAAGTTTCTGTACTTCTTATTTTTATATGAAGATCTATTAAATCATCGTTTACGATTGGTTGTCGTTTGCTGTCTAATTCCTTACTACCATCCTTTTTTAACTTATACGATATATTACCATCTTTATCATGACCTATATTATCAACGATTGCAAAATCTATTGAATAATCGTCTGGGACCTCTTTCTGTTTCTGGAAAAACAATATACTAGTCTTATTGCAGGTAAACGGTTGAAAGCAATTTTGATCCAAAGATATAATCCCTAAAATCTTTCCATTTTGCTCCAAAAATTCCCAAATATATTTATCTGTGGTATTTCCAAAAATTCCTTCTGGTAATACAATCCCCATTTTTCCCTCATTTTTTAGTAATTGAACACATCTTTCGATAAAAAGTATTTGCGGGGGTTGTTTTTTCATTAGTTTTTTTTTCATTACCCATTTATTTTCACCAGAATCTTTCCAACTATGGCCTAATTTATAATATTGTAAAATCAACTTATCGTCTATAGGGATTTTTGCGCCAAAAGGAGGATTTGTAAAAATGTAGTCAAAAATATTATCCTTTATAACTTCTTGAACCTGAGAACGATATGTATGGGGTGCTAAAGAATTTTCACAAAAAATATTAGCTTTTCCCCCACTTAAAATTTCTAAGTATAACTTACAGATTTTCGATAAAAATAAGTCCTTATCTATACCATACAAATTTGAGATAATCTGAGCTTTCCTATTTTTTATTAGGCTTTCTTGACCTTGATATTTTACTTCAATCTTAGACCAAAGTAAATCTTTAGCTTCAAGTAAAAAACCTCCGTGTCCACACGCAGGATCCAGTATTTTAACATTCGAATCTATATCTGGATTGAGATAATTTACAATAAATTTAACCACATTTGGAGGCGTAAAAAATTGACCACCTTCATCTTTTAAAATTTTACTAACATATATCTCAAACGCATCGCTTAAAATGTCTTTGGAAGATTTTAACAACGAAATACTTTGAAGTTCTTTAACAATATAAAAAACCAAATCTTCGTTTAATTCGATCCGTTCCTTTTCATCAAAAAAATACTCGTATCTTTCTTTTACATTTCTTTTAAAATAATTTTGAATTCTATTGTAAAGTTCTCGCTTTGTTTCATTTTTCCGAATGCAAAAATCTAAAATTTCATCAGATTTTTTATTGATCTCATCCACTAACTTACACAATAAAAGATTTATAATCTCCTTTGAACGGGATCTTGTATCTGTATGAGTATATTTTAATTTTCCATATAAGTGTTGGTTTATTTTAATAAATATCTTCTTTAAATTAGGAATTATTATTAAATCTGATTTTTTGATATTATGGGTTAAACTATAGAGATTGGGACACATATTTTTTTTGTTAGAAAATTAATTATGGTCAACAAGTTCCATAATCGTTATATTTACATTATTTTAACACATAATTATTATTTATTATTAATTGAGAAGTAAAGTTAATCTAAGAAAAAGGGTAAGAAAAAAAAAAATGTAATTTATTTAGCAACTAATGACTTGGGCATTCTTGCATTTCCATCCATTATTTTACGGTCAAGGATCATATCATTAACTTGAATTCCAGCAAGTAGACAACCAAAAACACCGTGAACAAATTTAGGTTGGAAAAGTCCTTTAATCGGAGTTCTCATTTTTAGGCGGGTTCTGCCAAAATTATCGGGATAAGGTGCCATGTCGTAAACCGCTCCTGTAGGTGACCCAGAATATCTCGCATAAGTCGCAGGAGTAGATATATCTAAAACAACAATGTGTTTTCTAAGATCTGGAATGAGATATTTTTCAACCTTATCTATAAAAAAATCTGCCCATTTTTCTTTTCTTTGCTTATATTTCTCGTAATCGTTTTCTCGTAATTCTGCCCAATCAGCAAGAGCCATTGGCGTTATTCTCACGGTTATGTTCGGTTTCCCTCCTGTAGTTAGTGAGGGGCATACAACCCCAATATGGAATTGATTATCAGAAAAAACAATTTCTCCCGTTTGTTCATAAGCTTCAAGAAGTTTGAAATCGTCGTTTTTTCAAAGACTTCTCCTTCAGTTTTTCCCGATA
>JBHLLE010000695.1:0-2754 GCA_048885945.1 Candidatus Hermodarchaeota archaeon
CTTGTACTTCAATAGATTTTGCAGTAGATACGTTTTTAACAATACTACTCTTACCTACGTTTGGATATCCCGCTACTACTACACATGGCATTACATAATCGATAGAGGGAATTTCTCTTAAACTACCTCTAATACTATTTAAATATTCTAAATTTTTGCTTTGTTTGTTAATTATTGAAGAAATTCTTCCAAAAGCGGATCTTCTTAGTTTGTCTGCTTCTTTAGGAGTTTCAATTTGACTTAATTTTTTTGTATATTCCCTTTCAATTTGGTTTAATATTGGAAGAATTCCATTTAACTTTCCAAGAGTTAATTTTAATTCATCAGTGTTCACAAGTAGAGAAGCTAATTCTCGATAAAAATCGGGAAGATCATTAATAATGGGAACCATTTTAATAATATTTAGAATTCTGTCGATCAACTCCTTCACTGCGACTTTGATACGCAATGTTTCCTTCTTTTTCGCTTTAATAAGAATTGGAGCATTTTTTGATACTTGAGCAGATCTTTTCATAGCTTTTTTAAAAGCTATATCCAATAATTCTTGTGAACTTAGAACATGAAAAAAATTAGAAAATGGATTCTTCATAAAATATACTGATTTATTTAATTATATATAAAAAAGAAGACAAAAATATTACATTTTTGATTCTATTTCTGAAATCTTTCTTTTAATTTCAGATATATCGTTTGTAAAGTCTATTCTATCTTTGGGGATTGAATTATATAATTCTAAAATATATTCATATCTCCCCTTAGCTATTTGGTATTTTTTAAATTCTATTTCTTTTTGTGCTTTTTCTTTTAGCATATAAATTTTTTCTACTCGTCTTTTAATTTCTGGAGGGACTTTTTTCATTATGGCTATTTTTTCTTGTTCTAATAATCTTTTCTCTTCTAATGCTCTATTAATTTGCTTTTCAAAATGCTCTTCTTGTTGTTGACGCACTGCTTTCTCCTTTTGCATCTTTTTAAGATAATCTGATTCATATATATCAACATGCCTAATTTCTTGATATAAAATATCTGCTTGATCTAACCAACCCAGATTCTTAAAAATATCAATAGCATCTTTATAAAATTTCTTGGCGTTCTTGAATTCTTTATTCTCAATAGCTAATTTCGCTTGATCCATAGCCCTATCTGCATTTTGTATTAATTGGTCCTTTTCTTTTTCTTTGATTTTTTTAGTTTTTGTCATTTCTTGATTTTGAGTATGTTCTAGTTGTTTTAGCTTTTCTCGCTTTTTGATTTTTTCTTGACTAATCTTTTCAAGTTCGACTCTTTTTTCTTTCTGTTCAATTTGTTTACGTATTTTTCTCCTTCTTAATTCAGCTTTAGATAATACTTCTTCCCTTTCAGAACCAGTATTATTATCTATCGGTTGAATTTTGTTCAAATGATTTTTTAGGCCTGCATTACCTTTGGTTGCAGCAATTTTATGCTCACTTTTTACTATATATTCACCAGATTGTCTTTTTCCCATCCTCTTTTCATAATCTACTACTCTTTTAATTTGAGCCAATTGTTTCTCGATTACGTTTACTTTTCCAGAATAGTTCAATTCTAAATAGATTTTTTTTGCTTTTTCAAAGTAATCACTTGCAATTTGATAGTTTTTATTTTTAAACTCTTCTTTTGCTTTCTTTTCACACTCTTCTGCTTCGATTTCACTTTTGAGCATAAATTTCACTTTAATATTGTTTTATTGAAGATCATTTATTTAAGTTATATTTAGTTCTGAAATATACATAAATTAGATAAATTTAAAACTTAATAATATAAAAAATTAATAATTACGAATCCATTTGAAGTAAACAAAATTCAAATACCGTAGATACACCAAAACTTTCTAAAAATTCATAAAAAATAAATATTATTCGTGTTTTATCTTACTAATATGATTATGAGACGTTTAATGTGTTTGAAAACTCAAACAAAGGATAAGACCCCAAAGAAGGGGAAAGGTTATAGCAAGAGCTATACACAATAATCCTTCAAAAATTCGTCTCTTCAAATTAACCTAATTCTCTCAATATTCTCATTACATTTTACTTTTAAGGTATCTCTGATTATTTTTTTCTTAATATGGAAGGCGAGTTTTTAAGGGGATTATTTAAGTTAATGGATAATACTCTAAGGATCCCTTAAGGGATGTGAGAGAGAGATTGACCTTAGCTCAGTTTTGATTGACTAGGGCAGATTTGGAATGCAAATGCTTAAATAATACCATCCCTAATTAATATTTAATTACAGAAATTAAATATTATATTGTGTGAAAAATGAATTTTAATTTTAAAGGTAGTATTCCTGCATTAATTACCCCCTTTACATTAGATTTAGAAATAGACGAGAATTCTCTAAGAGATTTCGTAGATTTTCAAATAAAAAATGGATCTAATGCATTAGTTGCTTGTGGAACATCTGGAGAATCCGCAACAATGTCTCATCCAGAACATCATAAAGTAATAGAAATTGTGGTGGATCAAGTAAATGGAAGAATCCCTGTTATTGCAGGAGCAGGAAGTAATTCTACGAGTGAAGCAATTTCCTTAGCGAAACACGCAGAGGATATTGGCGCAGATGCGATATTATCAGTTACTCCTTATTACAATAGGCCAACGCAAGAAGGATTAATTCAACATTTTACGATGATAGCAGAAAAAATAGATATACCTATAATATTATACAATAATCCTAGTCGAACTGGAAGAAATATGGAGGCAAATACAACAGTTCAGCTAAGTAAAATTG
>JBHLLE010000696.1:0-2754 GCA_048885945.1 Candidatus Hermodarchaeota archaeon
ATTCCACATTAATACCCATTGCATCACAATATTCTGCAATTTGATATCTTATCATTTCACTAATATCATATGGGTCATAATCGAAATAACCTCTTAGATCTGAAGGTTTAAATTCTTGTTTAGTGTCAGGTGTAAGAACGAAAAACTCCATTTCTGGGGCGCAATAATAAGAATAACCATGATCCTTTGCCTTCTTTACAGCACGCTGTAATATATATCTAGGATCTCCTTCATAACGTTCACCATCAGGCTTGTAAATATCACAAATAACTCGAGCTACCTTATTTTCTCTTCTCCATGGCAGTAAATAAAAAGTACTCGGATCTGGAAGTGCAACTTTATCACTCTCTTCAATCGCCCCATATCCTGTTATTGAGCTTCCATCAAAATTTTCTCCGACTTCAAAGATATCCTCAATCCGTTTTGAGTTAATCTCAAACGATTTTATAATTCCATGGATATCAGTAAACTGTAGATAAATAAATTTAATATCTTCCTCTTTTATCTTTTCTATTACTGAATTACATAAATCTTTTCTTTTTGGGTTGCTTTTTTCAATCATTTTCTTGATTAAATTTACCTTACAAGTATTTTTAATACAATATTTTAATATTTGAGTAATAAATATGATCATATATATAAAAATCTTCGTGTCAACTAACTCATACGCTTACATTTATGGAGAGAAACACTTATAAATGATCAGAAATATTTTAATTGTGTGAACGAATGATTTATTTGGTAATTTCTGTCGCATATAAAAATGATCATTCGGATAATTTAACAATAGACTTATGGACATTTGTTCACTATTAAAAAATTATAATATATATTTCTAAATTATGACCATGAATTCTAAAATTGAAAATCTTTCTGAATTAGATATTGAGATTCTAAAGAAATTAACTACAGATAGCCGAATCTCACTTCGTCAACTTGCAAAAGAATTAAATAATAAATCCCCTGTAACTATCAAAAATCATATTGAGGGTTTGGAAGAAAAAGGCATAATAAAAAATTATGGAGCTCAAATTGATTTTGAGAAAATTGGATATGATATTATTGCACTTATTGAATTAACAATATCTAAAGGAAAAATGTTAGAGGTTGAAGAAGATATTGCCGAAAATCCAAATATTTTTGCAGTATACGATATAACCGGAGAATATGATGCATTAATCCTCGCAAGATTTCCGAATCGTGAGGATTTAAGTAAAATGATAAAAAAAATTCATACTTCTCCGTATGTCGAACGCACTAATACACATATTGTATTAACTGTTATTAAAGAAACTAGCTCTTTCGCTGAATTAATAGAAAAATGAATTTTTTTAATTAGATGCTCCACAGTAACTGCAGATTAGGGCATCTGGGTCAATCTTTTTGCCACATTCAGCGCAAAATTTACTCGATGGTGTTTCTTTATGATTTGGTACCATCTGGTTTATGCTAGTTAAGAAGTTCTCTCTTTTACTTTTAAAGGTTTCTACTTTTTTTGGTCCATAAATAAGAATCATATATAATATAAGAATTATTATCAGAATGGGTATTATTAGGAAAAGGATATCTAAAACTAACATAACAGAGGGTATACTTGATCCGAAATCAAACATGATTAAGCTAATTACAAATAATAATATTAAACCGATAATTGTAGCTAAACCAACTCTCTTACTTTGTTTTCCATAAACGTTAATTTTCCTGTTATAATAGCATAGAGGACAGAGATTAAACTGTCTACTATGTGAATATCCATGGTTTCCAGTTCCATTATGATAGGTTAAATGATATACCATTTTGCATTCTAAGCATATTAATTTTCCACATTTTTCACACTTCTCACTTGCGTCCCTTTCAGGATGGTAAGTACACTTTAAACTCATTGTTGATCAAATTGGATTTTAAGGGTCTAAGATAAGTACAAGAAAAAGTCTCATATATATAAGGTTTTTCATTCATTAATTCTCTATACTTATCAAATTTTACATCGGATTTAGACTAAAATTATATAATATTTATGAAAATTACTTTAATTTCGCAATAGTTTGTCTTAAGATATTAATCTCTCCACGATTCTCAATATTTTGACATAAAAATGTCGGGGGTTTCATGTTTATTTGTTCAGCGATATAAAATGTTTTGTTATATTTTTTAAATCCAGATACTCTACTTATGCTATTTTTATATACTTGTTCAGCATATAACGTAAATGTTGTAGGAGTGTTCATTTAAAATAATAGATTCTTACAGAAATGTTTAGAAACTCACCATAAGATTTATAAATATATATAATCTTTAATTATATAAAAGGAATGGGAAATCATTCCCACAATAAAAAAAAACATCTTGATAAAAAAATGTCTTTAAGACAATTTAGGACTAAGTTCCAAGAGAGATTAAAGATGGTTGAACAAATTCCAAGAACATACGAGCAAATGTGCTTAGAGAAGTTGAAGGAAATTGGAATTTCTTCAGTAGCAGAATGGTCTTTCGCTATGGGTTATAAAAGTCCTAATGGACTATCGAAAGTAATAAAAAGAATTAAAGAGAGAATGCCAGAAAAATTAGTTATATATTACAATAAAAAACCAAGGAGATATGAGGCTCTATAAGCTATAAATAAAGAATGGAGAAACAATTTATGATAAAATGTGAAGAATGTGGAGATGAATTTTCATACGGACGAAAGATTAACTGCTGCAAATCTGTGTTTTTTGGAGTAATTTTTAGTGGTAATAAAGAAGATCATAAGTG
>JBHLLE010000697.1:0-2751 GCA_048885945.1 Candidatus Hermodarchaeota archaeon
GCATAGACTTGATGAAAAAAAATAATTCAAATCATTTTTATATATCTTCTTTAATATCAGAAAGAGAATTCAATCCGAAAAAAGCGGAAATAGTTCTAACACTAATTAATAAAAAAGTATTTCAATCTATATTATAAACAATTTTGCAGTATTAAAGTAATAATTTTCACATTATAAAGTGAATTATATATACCAAATCAAGGGATTTATTTTTTCCCATATTTTGCATTCCATTTCTTTATTCTTTCTTCGTGATTATCGCTTATTTTACATCTAGGATGTATTTCATCTTGAATCTCAAAGTTTTTTTCTAATAAATCTTCTAGATCGTCATTTTCTTCGTTTTTTTTATCGTCTTCATCCATAAATTGAGTCACATGTTTATGTTATTTTTCTTATTTAAGAATTGGATGTTTCTTTAAAAAAAGTTAATCTTAATATTTTATAATATTTTAAGGTGAAATACACAATAAAAAACTTTCTTCGTGAAAGACCAGTTTAGCGATCTTTTATATATGTCTTCACAATATATAGCCGTTTTGATTTTAGTTTTCGATCTAATAATTTAATTCGTCTTTAATTAGCATTTATAAGGTAAATATAGATTTATCAGAAATAGAAAAAATATTGGGTTTATGTTCTTTCCTTATCACTTTTTTTCGATTGCGTCAAGCAAATAATCGGTAATATATCGGAAATTCTTTTCTAATTGTCTTTTATAGTTGATGTATCTAAAGTTAAATATACATAGAGGACAAGAAGATATTATCTCGTCTGTATTTGCTTCATCAATCAATTGCTTTCCAATATTAATACACAATTCGCTGTCTACCCCTCTAATTCCCGAACCTGCTCCACAACAAGGTGTGTTTAACCGGTTTTTGTTTAATTCGTCTACCTTCAAGCTAGATTTAGTCAAAAGTTCCCGAGGTTCTTCGTATATGTCCATATTATGCAATTTTCTTCCCATTCTACACGCATCATGGTACGTAACAGATTTTTCTAAAGAATTGAGTTTGATCTTTTCTTGTTTTTCCAAATCGTAAATTACTTGAACTATGTGCTTAACATTAATATTCCAATCTTTTACATATTCGGGATATACATTATTAAAGGCATATAGACACCCCCCACAGGTGACAATTATATTTTTTATTTTTTGTTTTTGGAATTTAGCAAAATTATCTTGAAAAATTTTTTTTGCTACGTCTAATTTACCTGCAGAATACGCGTATTCACCACAGCAAGGTTCGTCTTTAAGAATTTTAAAGTCATAATCCGCTAATTTCAGAATCTCATACGATGCACTTGCACTCTCTTTTACTCGAAATGAGGACATGCAACCGAAAAATAATAAGGTATCTGAAGAATTGTCATCATACAATTCATTAGATCTGTATTTTTCTGGTAACCAATCCAATCGTTCTTCAGGATTTCCACTAACAGAATTATCTTTTTCTACTATTCCTTTAATTATTTTATTATGAATTTCTAAAGGAGCTTTTTCTTGTTCTACTAATTTAGTCTTGGTCTTATGAATAATCTTAGAAATCGTTATGTTTTGTTCACATGTAAAATCACACAACGCACATAATGTACATGTATACAATCCAACCTTCTCATCTTCGCTGATTTCTTTATTATTAAATACTTTATCAGCTATTTTTAATCTTCCGTTCGGAGACTTAAATTCATTTTGAGATATTGTAAAAGTATCACAAACTTCATTGCATTTCTTACAATCTATACAAGAATTGATCTCCTCTAATATTTTTGATTCGTCCAATTTTTTACATCTCTATTCTTAAGGATTAGATAATGATTTCATATAATATTCAAAAATTATCCTTATTTACAAATAGTTAATTTTTGATAATTTTAGACTTTTTTTAATGGTATTTTAATTTTTATTTTTCGTCCTTTAATGTATTTAAAAGCGCCGTATAGAGTGCTTTAACATATTTATCTGATAAATCAGAATTAACACGTATTTTTTTTGCTACTTCTATTTGAATAGCATTGACATTTTGTTTTTTATAGAATCGATGAGTAATGTATCCACCAGAATATGCTAAGTTTAAATTATTTAATCCTAATCCATCGTCAAATGTAAATTCTTTTGATATCTCTTGAATTATGTTAGAAAATCCCCAGTAAACAACTGAATTATTTTGATTGTCGTCTTTAAATATTTTGAGGGTTTTTCCAAATATGTGTCCAAGTATAATATCCGGATAATTCTCATTTGGCTTTGTAAATCCATGTAAATCAATCACTATACATTTTCCAAACGAAGAGATTGACTTCTTATAAAATTTTAAAAGTTTTTTGTGGTAATATTTATGGATCTTTTTAGCTCTTCTAGAAGATTGGTGAAATGCATCTCCGGATCTCGAAGGCCTATTAAAATCAACTTTACTTCTATGAATTTTACTTAAAATATAATAAACCTTAACATTATTATTCTCTAGCCTTCGGATTAACTTTTTTGCGATTTGATATTTGTTTTTATCTGCTTTTTTAAATCCTGAAAGTTTATCGGGTATCTTTTTTGGCTTTAAATAGCCACCATGAGGGCTCGATATAATGATAGGAGCTGTTCCCTTCCTAGTTTCAATATATTTTCTATATATCAAAATGAATTTTTATTTGCAACCAATTATAATGAAAAAAAATAGTAGATGATTAATTTAAAAATTTAAGTTTTTGTTTAATTAAGGTAAATTATCTATAAACGCAATAAAAACGTTT
>JBHLLE010000698.1:0-2745 GCA_048885945.1 Candidatus Hermodarchaeota archaeon
AACAGAATAAAAAACAGAAGAAACATTATATCCTTGAGCCATACTAGACTGAAATTTATTGCGAACTTTCAAAATTCTACATATTTTTTTAAATGTAATCTTTTTTCCTTTGTTAATATCACTCATAATAAAATAAATAGATCGAATTGCAAAATAATCAGGGATAAAATAATATTGTTCTACAGGAATTCCAGATTTAACTGAGTCAGAAACATAAGCTACTTTGTAAGGATTTTTAAAAATAAATTTGAAAATAATAAAAGACACGTGATTTTTTAATTTTCTTAATTCTTCTTCACTTATCTTGATATTAAAGCAATTAAATTCTTCCCTTTTTAGTCTCGACACTCTATAATCAATTCCTAATAAAACAGATATAGAAGGCTTTAATGAAAGTCTATTACCAGCAGTATGGTTATGAATTAAAGCATATTGGTATTCAATATTAGGATCTCCAAATAAAAACCAATTTAAAACACGATTAGACAATGGAAGCTTATAAATCTCTGGAAAAGCATACCTAATATTTTCAAATAACCAGTATTTAGGATCTAGATCATTCAATTCCTCTTCAAGGTTAAAAGTTAGAAAATTTACCCGTTTACCCTTAGATTTAGTAACATAACCTGAAAATGCTATATAACTACATAAAAATTCATCAAATTCCCTAAAAATCTCTGATTCTGATTTAGAATCTATTTTTCCTTCAAATTTCCTATATACACAAACATTATATTCTTCCCTTTCTTTGAAGACATTTAAGGTCAATTTTTCATTACAATGTGGACATATTTTTCTAACTCTTTTGGGAATAGAATTTGGATTTAATTGATATATAGAAAATTTTCCGCAATGATAGCAATTTATTTTGAATATGTTTTTCACTTTTTTTAAATTAATTTTATTCTGCTCAATATCAAAAATAACAGATCTAATTTTCTTGAGTTTTTTAACGCTAACCGCATATGATTCTCCACTTACAACACGTCGAATTTCATTGTCAAAGTAGAAACCAAGGAGATTATTCCAAACCTCTAAAGATAAATCGCAATCATAAAAAATTATTGATAATTTTGCAAAAATTTCTTTTAATGTTCGAGCGTAATAAAGACACTGATCCTCTAGCTTATTTTTATAAAAATTTGCTTTATTTATTATTTCTTTATTTGATAAGACATCTGGAATTGGATCAAAATAAAGCCTAATAAAATTATAAGAGTTAAAAATATAATCTATTTCAAATGAAGAAGAGTTATTACTCATCGATAATCTTGTAGAATTTTTTTTAATTTTCAATAAATTATTATTTATTATATACTCACGACTATTTAAATGAAAAAAAAATCTTTATCATTCAAATTAGTTATTTACCTATACTAATCTTTCTTTTTAAATTGCAAGAATAAATAAAAAAGATATATTTCTGTTGCATTTATTATAGGTTAAGACAAAAATTAAATAGATAATTAAGGAGTAGAAATAATATCATTGAAATTAAAAAAAGAAACAATATTAAAAAGATTAAATGAGGGAACCGTGCAAGATGTGATACAGATCGTAGATCGAGGGTATTTAGATTCGTTTAGAAATGAAGAGCTTTTGAATATTCTCAATAAACTTGATTTTATTGATTTTTCCCGACAAAGTCGAAGTGGAACAAGATCTTTGTTAGTAAAACTAAATAAATTCAACCTTAGTTTTGTGAATAAAATGATAGAAGACGAGATGATAAAGGCCATATGCAACCTTAAGAGTTATGAAAGTCTTAAGGAAGAATTAAACTTTCTGGTTGATTGTTTTAATGCAAATATCCCCCAATCTCAGAGTTTTCTATACACAGGCCTTCACTCTGGATGGGAATTGACAAAAGATTCGAAAAATGACTCTTTTTATCTTGAATATCTTAATGATCTAGCTTCAAAGAATGTACTCCCCGCTCAAGGCATCCTTGATTTGGATCAATTTGCTAAGATTGATCCATCTCAATTTTCAGAATTAGGATTGAAGGAGATGGATGGTATTGTGTTACTAGAACGTGATTTTAAAATTCTTAAACAATTAGCTGAAATGACGGGGGTGACACCAGAACATGCAGATTATTTGGACGATTACATGACTATTGGATATAATAGTTGGATGGGTAAAGTTGTAGATTTAGTCATAAATAATTTCGGCAGTGAATTTATGCCCGAAACGCCTATACAGGATTTAAATGATATTGCATTTAACAGATTTCCAGAAGAAATCTATGGATTGGTAGATCTGGGACGGTTAGGAATTTTAGGATTTCAATCCATCAATCTAAATGGAATTGAAAATTTAAGCTCATTAGATTGCCTTATTATTCAAGAATGTAGCAATGTTGAATTGCCCGAGTCATTGAATATGCTAAAAGATTTAGAAGAACTAGAAATTAGCTATTCTAACTTGAAAATAATTCCAAAAATAATTGGAATGTTTTCATCTCTAAAAAAGCTAGATCTCCGAGGAAATCAAATTAAAGAGATACCAGACTTCCTAAAAAATCTAAAAAACCTAAAAAAACTTAATTTATGCGGAAATCCTATTAAAAAGTATCCACCATGGTTTGATGAACTTGACTTAGACGATTAGCAAAAAAGAGGAAAGGATAAGGTTTTTAAATCCTTCTAATCAACGAGCTCAGTGCGAGGTCACAATGATTCGAGTCGCCCTTTTATATTGAAGCAATTTTAACCAAATTAACTAAAAAAATAAATGTAGGAT
>JBHLLE010000699.1:0-2743 GCA_048885945.1 Candidatus Hermodarchaeota archaeon
AGATAAATACAGGCAAGGATTTGTCGATTTAGATTCTGTGTTAATAGACCTGATTAAACGAGAAGTTATTAAAGAAGCGTCTGTAAAGGGGATGCCCTCTGAATTAATCTTTCTTACTAACGACATTTTAATGCTTAGGAGACCTCCAATACAACTATTAAAAGAACCATCTGAAAAAGGATTACCAATGAATTTAAGTTCAGATTATCAAACTGCCGTTAGGAACTATTTTAATAGTTATCGCCCTTCTGAAGAGGATAATCTTAGAATTATTGAATTGTTAATTGAACCTCAGGTCTATGAGACCATACGTCTACTTAGAACAGCAATTGTTACTCGAAATGAGCTGGAAAAATTAAAAAAGAAAGGAGTTGAAGATATGGATATGGTGTTGAAACAACTTTGGGAGACTCAAGTTATCCAAGTATTTCAAGATAAAAAAGGTAGCGAATATTACGCATTACTCACCGACTTCTATTTAGCGTTAATCTTTCCTAAATATCTATTACACATCATTAAAAATGAGTACGAAAACAAATCAAAAGCAGACCAAGTCCTAATAGAGTATCTAAGTGTCCTTGAAGATTCCTATATGGAATATAAATCTAAAACCAAAAAAAAGATTAAAGAATAAGAAAAACGAATCTCAATATTATCATTTTTTTATTATTTTTTTTAGCTTTACTGTAATTAAATTCTCTTAAACTTATAAAAATCTAAAAAAAAATCTACACATTTTTAGATTGTATTTAGACTCGTGATTAAGGTTTGAATTTATTTAAAATTCTTAAATAATAAGCGTGAATCTCGTTAATTTCCCCGGGATTGGAGGTATCTAAATTGAATATATTTGATATTGTATTAAAGTCGGGAAATCTATCTGGATTAACTAAGGTAAGATAAGCGCAACATAATGCATTCATAATAATACTCGTGTCATCTTTTAGGTCAGATATAATAAGCTCGTCATCATCTATTTTTTTTTTTAATTGAGAGAACTCTGATTCCAAAAACTGTTTTAGCGCAATATTTTTACAACTAAAATTATTACTTCTATAATCTTGAAAGTTTCTATAAAATTCTTCATAAGAGTAACCTTCGTTGTTGTTAAGCTTTTTTATTGTCGAATTAATCATCCTAAAATGATTATTTAAAGTGTTATCAATTTTTAATCCTTTTATTTCTTTAATCATTTCGTGGGATAAATCTAAAGCAATACTTATCGATTTTCTATTATTTTGAATTGAATCAATGGATACATCGTGAGCAGCATCATCGTGAGCAGAATAGGCGTCAATTATTTCAATAATATTAGCGTCAACAGCCTTGTGAGATTCATCGACTACTTTTTCTTTTTTTGGTAATACATCAGTCAATAATGGAGATGAATCAATATCCATTTCTAAAATCTCTGCGATTATCTGGATCATCTTATCACGATTTTCTCTTTTATTTGCAATCATAGGATAGGTTCTTAAACCTAATATATTCTCAATTTCCTCAACTTTCATTGCACCAGATAGATCTTGTTTATTTCCTACAACTGCTCTATGAGCGTAAGGAACTTCTTCATTAGCTAAATCTATAAAAAATCTACTTTTTTCAACATTATAAGGACTTGAGTCAGTAACAATTAAAACAGCATTACTTTCTGCAATAAAACCTTTCCAAAGATATTTAAAAAGATCTTGACCTGCAAAATCAAATATTCTAAATTCCAACATCCCTATTTTAATAGTAGCTATATCTCCAGAAATAGTAGGAATATGTTGAAGAGGTATCTCATCACGCCTAATAAGATTTTTAATCGTTGTTTTGCCAACCCCAGAAAAACCCACAACCGCTATTTTAGGTTTTATGTTTTTGTGCATTCCATCAATGATGGGATTCAACACTTCAAGTTTAGAATAGTCAAAATCTTTATTTTTAATCTCATTTTCAAATAAATTGAAAAACTCGTTTTTAAAATTAGTCAATTCTGTTTTAGTAATCCCAAAAAAATCATCCATCAAGCCCGTTACAAATATAAAAATTAGATCCAAATCTAATTCCATATAATAAGCGACTCTATACTTAAAATAATCGTAAAAACCCACAGTTTTTCCTATCTTATTCATCGCATCGCGCTTTATTTTAAAATGAATATTTTCTATTTCTGAGTTGCTCATTGCCTTAGCAAAATCTCTACGATACACCACATCATCTTTTTTAACGATAAATACTTGCCGTAGTATTTTTAATCACGCTTCTTTTTTCTTTATTTTAAAAATTCATCAAAAAGAGCTTAACTTCTATATTTTTCATTATTTTAATAAAATCACTTCTTTTTAAATTTCATTAAAAGCAAAAATTAAAAAATAGTGTAAAGATTTCCGTAGAAATTTTAACTATTTGCTTTAAAGTCCGTATTTGACATTAAGAATTTCTTGTATCTGGTTTTGCTTTTAAAAACAATTATAAATAAGTTCTTCTTTAATTTTTAAAATAAAATCTATTTTTACACAAAAAAGTGAATTTATTTGTACCTTTCCATATCATGGAGTCGGGTTGGGATGAGTTTAAAAAATGGGCAACCTTGATCTATCCTGAGTATCTTCCCCCGGTGCAAGACATCTTCATTGATAACCATAAAATTTATAAGGCATACTGCAACTAAGAAGATTGTCTGATGATGGATCATATAATTGAAAAACCATAAAATCATTTTTACCTTCAGTGATCCATTTTGCATAATAATCCATAT
>JBHLLE010000700.1:0-2732 GCA_048885945.1 Candidatus Hermodarchaeota archaeon
ATTAAGATATTATTTTTTTTCAATTTTTCAAAAATCTCCAACTTCCGCGAATTGATTTAAACAAAAATCTTATTTTTTAAATTACTTAGAATAATAAAAAAAGAATCTAAAATCTATCATGTGAGTCATAGAGGATAAGTTGGATAATTTATTACCAAGTTTGAATATTTATTTAAAAAAGTAAAATTATAAAAATTTATAATTAAAAAAATTGATAATTAAGACATTTTCTTAAGTATCCATTGAGAACACCATTTTTTAGTAAAAAATATTCTAACACGTTTCAGTTCTTCCTGCATAGATTTAATTTTTTCTGCAGACAAGTCTCTAACGAGGGAAGGAATAGTATTTATTTCTTTCGCATTTAAAATGAACGAGAATTTTGACCAATCAAGAAAATCTGTGTAAGGAACTCGACAGGAATCCTTCCAAATGTAAATTGGAATTGATTCTAAAAAAATACTTTCATATAATCGGTATGAAGTTGGACCATAACCTCGAGGACATAAACTAAACACCGAACGACTCATTATTCTTTGCCATCGAGAACCAAAATAATAAATGTAATCTTTTGGCATCTCTTTTAACATCAATTCATTTATTTCTTTACGGATAGGATGGGTTGATAAAGTTCCACAAAAACTAATTAATTTTTTCTTTTTTTTATGAATATTTGTTAGTGTATCGTCCATGATAAGAGGAACTACAATATCTCCAACACTTGAGCCAAAAATTAATGTTTTTGGAGGCAATTCAACTTGAATTGCCTTCACACCATCATCATGTTGGATAATTGTAAAATATTCCAAATCTTTTGGTAAAGAATTTAACCACCTTTGAATTTTCTCTGAAGGTACTTTATTCATCCAACATTCAGTTACAAAAATTGGTAAATAAATCCTCTTAAGAGGTTTATCAAATTTAATCCATTCTTGATAAAATACTTGTTCAAGCCAAGGTCCTCCAAATCCCTGATATGTATGAGCTAGAGGTCTAAATTCATTTGTTTCTTTAACAAGTATTTCCTTTGATATCATATTTTCAATATCAAATATATTTTTTTCATAATAAAATTATTTGGGTATAAAAACCTATTAAAATTTTTAAAATCTATAGGATATTGCTATTTAAAATGAATATATTAAATATGATTGCTATTTACAAATAATTTCAATATAATAGATCTCTTAATCCTATCAATCTAAAACTTTTTTATTAATAAAATGAAAAAATTTTATTCTGATTCTTTCTAAATAACCATAATTTAAAAGAGAATAATTATCATCTCTCCAGTGAAAATGATATAAAATTATTTTTAAAATCAATCTAAAATAGAAATTCATAATAAATTAAATATCTCTTTAACTAAAATTATGATAGATATGAAACATGTAATTCAAAAACACTTTCTTGTTTAAAGAGGTTTTTAAAATATATTTCAATATTAAAAGCAACCTTATGATTATTTTCACACTTTAGAAGCAAAAAAAAAGTCTTAAAGAAAAAATATGCAAAGTAACTGAAGTAATGAAATAGTCGAATTATTTTAAATATGTAATATATATAATGGATATTTCCATTAAGATAATTATAAATGAGTAAAATAAAAAAATAATAAAATTTCCTCAAAAAAAATACATTATTGTTGAACAGATTTCATTAGAAGATAAAAATGATAAAATTATTTATTAGTTATTTTAATTATTTTCTTAAAGATATTGGATACCATATAATACAAATCCCAAAAGAAAAGAGTAAAACTGACAATAGATTTTCTAGTAAAGAAATAAATAAGATCCTTTCGAAACTTGAAACTGTTAAATTGCATTATGGATGTGGTCCAAGAATATTAAAAGGCTGGATTAATATAGACTTGGGTTATACATCTTATCATAAATATATGAAATACTATACAAATAAATTCTATCCTGAATCTATTAGAGGTGATAAATCAGATTTTTATGCTTTTGATGTTACCAAAGCTCCTTTACCCTTTCCTGAAAATTCTGTCGATATCATTTTTCATGAAGATTTTCTTGAACATTTGGATCAATGCGGACAAATATTATTTTTAGCAGAAACGCTTAGGATTCTCAAGAAAGGTGCAATTCATCGTGTAAACACACCGAATTTATTGGCTTCGATGAAATATAACTCTAATTTTTCCAAAGGTTTTGAAGGTGTTTATGTAGATGAATGGAAAAAGTGGCATCATCTTAATATCCTCACTCCGAAAATACTCGAAGAGATGGCATTAATGGTTGGGTATTCTGAAGTTATTTTCAATAGAAGAGATCAGAGTATTATAAAAGAAAAATTACCGCTTGAATATCGTCCTGATCCAAGAGATTCCTCAGAAGATCATAATATGTTCGCAGATTTAGTGAAATGAAAGTTAGTATCCTTCTATTAGAATTATATATCAAATTAGCAGCTAAGTCTTCCCTATTTTGGAAGATACTATTAAAACTATCTCTTCGAATAATCCGAAAATAAAATTTTTTACACTTGTTAATATCTATAGATATTTTATCCTAATAAGCAAAAAACAGACAATAAGAGAAAAGTATTATTATTTAGTACTTTTTAAGTGGCTTTATTTGATGTTATAAAAAGTTATCATTTAATATTTAATAGTTCTAAAATTTTTTCATATACATATTTGGGTTTAATAGTAGATAGACAAAAAGTATGATAATTACATGTTGTTCTATAACAACCTAAACACGGAG
>JBHLLE010000701.1:0-2730 GCA_048885945.1 Candidatus Hermodarchaeota archaeon
TATTCATTCGAATGATGATTAATATAATGAATAATTTTTGATAAGATTACAAAAGCTATGAAAAGTTGCTTTTTATAATTTTTAGTTAGCGATAAATCAATTATAATCGTCTTGTTGTCTGAGATAAATTCTTTAAATAATATTTTTTGCTCACTTAAAGCTTTTGAACTATTTAAAAACTGAACATCGCTTCGTGTGAATTCATCAAAAAGAGAAATTAACGAATCGGTCGAAAGATCTTTTTCCCACATTTGTTGATTCTTCAGTTCAAGATTCAAACTAGTAATATCTAATTCGGGATTTCTTAAAATAGTATTTTTAAAAATATCCATGGTTTTTTCATCTTTTTTAAAAATTAGAGCGTAAGAGTCAAAAACATACTCTAAGTATTCTATGTTGTCTTTATCAAATGGAATATCTGACCTAATTGGATCTATTGTGAAAGCACTGCCTAATTTAAAATGCAGAAAATCCGATTCAAATTGAGAACCACTAAAAATTTTCATTAATTTTGACCAATTACCTGAGAAATCAAATATTATAGAAGGAATTTTCTTCTTGACCAATTCAACAACAATTTTTATCGCTAAATCTTCCCGATTTTTTGCTTTTCCGTTTGTAATCAAAAGATTTTCTAGTTGATCTCTTAATAAGCCTACAGGAACTTCTTTTTCTAGAAATTCTGTATTAATTGTAAAACCAAAGCAGATAAAGTTCTCTAATTGGAGAGGAGAGTTAAATTCAGCAGCTATTTTAGTGGCTACACCTTTTCTAAATTCGTCGGCTAAATTGGTTAAAAATAGTAAACCCTTTCCTTGGAAAATCAGATAGTTTAAATGTGTCCCTTCCTTAAAAAAGAATTTGTTTTTTAGAGTTTGAAAAAGAAAACCAGATAATAGTTTATTATTTCTAAGTAATTCAAATTCAAGATTAGAAAGATTCATCTTAAAGGTATTCTTAAGAGAGTTGATATTTATAACTTGCTGTCGTTCTAACTCGTGAAAATGTTCTATTTCGAGGTTATTAACGTATTTATATGCAAAGGAAGAAATCGTGAGTATTACCCTCCATACTCCAGCTCTCATATTTAGCCAATTATTACCATCATTATCACTTCCGATTTTGGAAAGAGCATATCTTGTACGATTATTTATGAAATTATAACATTTTTTATTAAAAGTATAAAAACTCATAGGTGAACTTACAATAGTATATCCGAAACATAATTTTTTTTGGATAAGTGCTCGATAGATCTTACTGGGATAATAAAAAGGTATTTTCGAGTGAAATTTGAAAGATGCAAAATTAAGATTAACAATTTTCAGGTTTAAGAGAAGTTTACTGTCAATACTACAAAAAATGCTTTCAGGATATATTGTGAATCTGAAAAATTTCAAATCCTTAAATGGTTCTACTAAAATTAGCTCTGCTTTTCTCACCGTGTTTTCTAATGAGACATTTGATAACAATTCTCGCCACCAAATCCATAAGAATATTGTAACTAGTATTAAATTGATAATTATAATAAAAATAAAAAAAAACCCTAGTAAAATTAACAATATCGACGAATAAATCAATATGGAAACGCAAAGTAAGATTTTATATAAGTGAAAAGTTTGAAGTTTCTTAGATCTAATTACGGGATTGACTTTTGGAATAATAGAAGAATTAGTTTTTAAAACAATTACTCTCAACGCGTCAATTATATCGTTATTAGTTAACAATTTCATGTTGAAATGAGGAAAATTAGCACTAAAATTCGACTTCATTACTTCTATATATTCATTGAGTTTCTCTACGAGATATCTTAATTTGGTTTTATTAATAACACCATTCATATCAAAAAAAGTGCTAAAAAAAATGGAGGTTTGAAAGTTATCATTTAAGTATTCTTGGTGAACATTATCCTCAATTTTATTTTTGATATTTAGAGGTGCTTGAATTATCTGAAATGAAAATGGAATTTGAAGTTCATTTAAAGATTTGATAAATTGATTCAAGGTAGGATGAACATTTTCAGGTATAACGCGAACTTGGAAAATTGCCATAGCTACGGTTTTTAGATCGTTTTTATTAATAAAAAATAAAATCTCAGAATTATTTTTTAAAAAAAAAAAGGTTAAATCTCCAAATGGTTGTATTAAAGCCAAATTCTTAAATTTTTTAGTATAAAATCTTTTAAGAGCAAAAAAAGTATCGTGAAAAACTATAAAAAAAGAAGAGATAATAATTATACCAATAAGAACTGCTAGTAAAATATTTGCGCTTATTAAATACGTGACTAGAGTTAAATATCCAGTTATGAGGATTACTGAAATTATTTTTATAAAAAAAAATCTATGATTAACATCCTTAAAACTAGGATTCACATCCCATATATTAAGATAACTGTCTATATTATGGGAATTTTGTCCATCAGAGACAATATTCTTGTTTTGGGTTTTTCCATAATTATCGCTTGATCCATGAATATTCACTCAATACTACCTTTCCTTAAAGTAATTCCAATATAATATAAAGAAAAAGGTGCTAGTGCCAAAAGTTATTACAAACATATTACTCATCTTGGTATTAATCTTTTTAATAGCAAATTTATTTAAGAAAAAATGAAAACAATCAAATTAATAATAATAATTTTATGCATGGCTGCAATTTCAGGATCTACTGGACCGCGCCGGAGCCAACGACACCACCGTTTTCACCATAGCCTATGGTTCGGACGCCGACGAG
>JBHLLE010000702.1:0-2725 GCA_048885945.1 Candidatus Hermodarchaeota archaeon
AAGTCTCAGTTAGACCTTCATTAACAAACCCGGGCTTTCCAACTATAACAAATTCTGGAGTGTAGTATCCTTGGCGTTCTTTTTCTTCCTCGTACATTCCTGCTTTTTTAGCGTCTTCAACAGAAGAAACTTGAAAAATAGTACCTTTTTGCGTCTTTGCTGTTATCTTTACTAAGATAAAATCACCATCTTCAACTTTTTTGCCAGCTAATTTTTTCTTTTTTTCTTCTAATTTCTTAAGTTCTTCCTCAATTTTTTTATCATCTACCTCTTTTTCTTCAGTAGATACTTCTTCTTCAGCACCACCTTCACTAGTTTGTTTTTCTAACAAGTCTTTTGCATTTTTAATATACTTTTCTGCTGAAGAT
This sequence comes from Candidatus Hermodarchaeota archaeon, assembly GCA_048885945.1. Lineage (GTDB taxonomy): Archaea > Asgardarchaeota > Lokiarchaeia > Sigyniarchaeales > SOKP01 > LW40-45. The sequence continues at coordinate 369 of JBHLLE010000702.1, forward strand.
TCTCCTATACCTTTAATTTCTAACAATTCTTCTACTTTAGCATTCGCTAATTTCTCAACAGTATCAATTCCAGCATCTTTTAAATCGTCAATTTTTTTTCCTAGACCTTTAACATCTTCTAATTTCAAACTCATATATTTTCAATTCCAATTATTTAAAAGAAGTTAGCATTTTAACAATAATAAATTAATTTTACAAATGTGTGATACCTTTTAGACTTTTCTAATCCTATTACATTTCTATTTTGTAGAAACTATTATGAAACTGGTTCATATAAAATATTCAATTGATCTGCATACTTTTTAACCTCACGCATTTCTTCTAAACTAACTCTGCGGTTAATTTCTGGATATTTTGAAGCGTGAAATTGCGGGTGATATTGACCCATTATATTCACAACACATTTGGGAATTTCTTCTGCTACATAATCTAATATAGGTTTTGAACAGCACTCAATATGATTCGGCATTACTAAGTGTCGAATTATAATTTCACCACTTCCGTTATCATGAATGTTTTTATGATTTCTAGATAATATATCGAAGTAATTTTTTATACCAGAATATTTTTCAGCGCAATCGTTATTCCCATACTTAAAATCAGGCAACCAAAAATCTATTAAATCTATAATAAGTGAAAGAGATTTTTCAGTTAAATAAAAATTAGAATTCCACAACTGACAGATATTTGACGTCTGATATTTTAAACTTGCTATAATAGTATGAAGGTTTGGAATAGGATCTCCCCCAACATAATTGATGTTAATGGCTCCTTTTTCTACTAATCTTTCTGCAAGAGCAGCTAGCTTTTTATCGTCAACTTTCGTAGCAATATCTTCAATATCTCTTTTTCCTTTCCACGCTTGAGAAATATCGTAGTTTTGACAAAAAACACACCCAAAGTTACAAGATTGAAAGAAAATTGTTCCGCTTGGAATCAAAACGCTTTCTTCTCCCATGTGTAAAAATGCTGAAGATACGTATGAGTCTTTTGTTAATAGACAATAACCTTTCTCATTTTCAATTCTATTTGCTCCACAAGTTCTTTCACAGAAATTACAACTTTCAAGGTATTTGATAGCTATAGTTTGAGATAAATCAATGTAAGATTTAGATTTGACCTCACGATTTTTTAGGATATTTATTTCTTGCTCTAAAAGCTCATTAAATTGGACAGACATTTCTTGATGTATTGCTTCTAGGTTTTCTACGGAATCCTTAGGATTAAAATCACATTCTAGAGATTTTGCTATTAAATATCTAGCGATATGCGTGTTATCAATGATTCCTTTATATTTTGAAAACCTTTTAAGTATCTCTTCATTTTTCCAGACCGAAGTAGCATTTGGTCGTAAAATTCTAAAAACCATATTTAAATTACTAAAATAATTGCATCAAATTCATATATTATATTAATTAATAAGGTCAAGTTTCTTTTTAAAATTAAATACTACTTATTATTTTAGTTGAGTCCTTAAATAATCACTAGTAAATAATATTCACTATTTATGGTCTTAAAAGTATAAAAAAAAATGAAATTTAAAAAATAACCCATGTAAAATTCAATTGAGCATGTGACTAAAATTATTCTTGCAATTACTTTAATAGTCATTTCAGGAACGGAGGAAGTTAAAATAACACCAATCGTAAAAGATATAAAAGCAAGTAATAAGAGTTTTCCTTTTAATTTTATTTCAGGGTTTTCAGATCTCATTGATTTTACCGCAAAAATTATTCCAGGGATTATAACACCAAATAAACAAGCAATAAAATAAAGCCTTGCAAATAATGTAAATTGTACGATAAATGGATTAATAAATGTTCCAATTAACGAGGGATCTGTTATTAAGAACGCATAATATACAATTATAGCAATTAAGCATAGTATTAAAATAATTATTGATACTAATCTTTGAATATTTTCTTTTACACCTGAGAGATCCATAATCGCCATATTCCACATTAAAATCGAAATGGGAAGAACTCCATATATGCTGAGATAAAAAAACTCATTAAATGGGGTATTAAATAGAACCATTGTAAAAAAATTAATCGCAGGAGGTAAATAGGCACAAGCCATTACAATCCAAGTAATACCGACATATATAAGGTCTTTATGTTTATGTTTGAAATAAGTTAATATGATATTAATTCCAACTAAAATAGTAACTGAAACAAAAACTATACTAAAAATCCCATCCAAAAATTCCATAATTTGAATCATAGATAAAATCCCCTAATATTTTTTTTTAGAGCATAAGATAAAAGTGAAAAATTAATATCTTCCATAAATTTAAGTTTTTGTATAAAATGTTATGACTGAATGATACTAAAAAAAGAAATGTGGAAGGTTATTTT
>JBHLLE010000703.1:0-2718 GCA_048885945.1 Candidatus Hermodarchaeota archaeon
GTATTTTTTCATTCTTTTTAATTAGTTTATTTGGTATAGAATTAGATTTGGTTCTTTTACCTTCTATATTTACGGGGGGATTTTTTGCTGCTTTATTCTCTCCTTACTTAAAAAGAGTATTACCTAATAAAATTTGGAAATTAGTAATTCCGATTTATGCTATATTTATAGGAATTTTTTCAATTATTTGGTTATTTAATTTACAATAATAATAAATCTAAATCGATATAATGAAAATTAAAAATTGTAAAGTTTCAAAAGGAATAGTTAATTATCTGTAATTAATAGAAATTATTTGCGTTTATTGAGAGATATGCCAGAAGAACGTCATAAGGTTGAATATACAACGGTTTCGATTCCCAAACCTCTTGCTGAAAAAATTAAAGAACAAATGAAGGGTACTGGTTTTCCATCTGTTTCTAGTTATGTGACTTATATACTTAGAGAACTTTTATCAGCAAAGGAAGAAGAAAAGAAAGTAAAAGAAGCATTTACTAAAGATGAGGAAGAGAGAGTTAAAGAACGCTTAAGAAGGTTAGGTTATATTGATTAAATAATTAGAATTTAAAAATAATTACAAAAAAACACATATATTAATAGATAAGAGAGTATGAAATATGATTCAACCACATGGAGGCACTTTAGTTAATAAAGTCTTGCCTAAATTTGAAAAAGAAAGAATTTTAGATCAAATTAAAGAATTTGAGAAAATTCAGGTAGATTCTGAAACCTGGAAAGTTGTTAAAAATATTGTTTTCGGAGTTTTTAGTCCTTTAGAAGGATTTATGCACCGAAATGATACATCGTGTGTACTTGATCACATGTATTTGGAAAATAATATTGCATGGCCCTTTCCTATTGTTTTAGATATTTCAAATGAAACTGCTAATAAGATCAGTGTAGACGACAGTGTTATTATTACAGATGGTTCTGAAAATCCTATCGCATTATTTAATGTAAATGATATTTATGATTACAATAAAAAATATTTTGCTGAACAAGTGTATGGAACATTAGATAAAAGTCATCCAGGTGTAGAAAAAGTATTTAATATGGAAGATAAATTAATCGGAGGAGAAATTTTTTTAATCAATGAACTTCCTGCTATATTTCCTGAATTTGATTTAAAGCCATTAGAAACAAGAGTTTTGTTCAAAGAAAAAAAATGGGAAAGAGTTGTTGCATTTCAAACAAGAAATCCGCCTCATTTAGGTCATGAATATGTACAAAAAGCAGGATTAACTTATGTTGATGGGCTTTTCATAAATCCTGTTATTGGAAGGAAAAAACAAGGAGATTTCTTGGATGAAGTTATAATTGAGGCTTATAGAGCGTTAATAAAGGAATATTTTCCTAAAGATAGAGTCGTCATGAGCACTTTTGAAACGGAAATGAGATATGCTGGACCAAAAGAAGCAATTTTTCACGCAATCGCAAGAAAAAATTTTGGATGTGATCACATTATAATTGGAAGAGATCACGCGGGAGTTGGCGATTTTTATGGTCCATATGATGCCCATAAGATTTTTGAACAGTTCCCTGATTTAGGAATCGAACCAATATTTTTTAGGTCATTTTCGAGATGTAAAAAATGTGACTCTGTTGTTAATGATAAAGTATGTCCTCATCCTCCTGAAAATCATATATTTTTTAGCGGTACGAAAATACGAGATATTTTGCTTTCGGGAAATGAGCCCACCCCAGATATTATGAGGCATGAAGTAGCAGAAGTAATATTAAAATATAAAAATCCATTTTGTAGTTGATTCTTTATTATTTTGCTATAAATTATATTTGAGATGTAAGAGTTGAATAAAGGAAAAAAAGTATTAGTAATTGGATTAGATTGTGCCGCTCCTAAAGTGATTTTTAACGATTTTATTAACGATTGTCCTAATGTAAAAAAAATAATTAGTAAAGGTGTTTATGGAAAATTAAGGTCTACTGATCCTCCAGTGACTGTACCTGCATGGATGGTTATGGCAACAAGTAAATCTCCAGGTAAACTTGGGGTTTATGGTTTCCGACATAGAAAGAATCATTCCTATTCAGATTATTATTTAAATATTTCTAATTCAATCACAGAACCAACAATCTGGGACATAATTGGAGAAAAAGGATTAAAATCTTGCATAATTGGAATCCCTCCATCTTATCCCCCCAAAAAAATTAATGGTTATTGTATATCTGGGTTTCTAGCGCCAGATATCACTTCAGAATATACTTATCCGCCAGAATTAAAACAAGAGATAAAAGATAACATTGGAAATTATATTTTAGATGTTCAATTTCGAATAGAAAATCGAGAGCAAGTTTTAAAAGATATCTATGAAATGACTGAGATTCAATTTAAAACTATTAAATATTTGATTAAAAACAAAGATTGGCATTTTTTTCAATTTGTACTTATTGGATTAGATAGAATGCATCATGCTTTCTGGAAGTATTACGATAAATCTCATGAGAAGTATATAGCAGGAAATAATTATGAATCGGCAATAAAAGATTATTACATTTACTTAGATAAAAAAATAGGTGAAATTCTAAAGTTACTTGACCAAGATACACAAATCATGATAGTCTCTGATCACGGGGCAAAAGCAATGAAAGGTTGTATTAGTATTAATATGGCATTAGAGAAGTTGGGATACTTAAAGTTTAGAAATAAACCTGAACCAGGCACAAGAATTCAAGATGTTGAAATCGAATGGGATAAAA
>JBHLLE010000704.1:0-2703 GCA_048885945.1 Candidatus Hermodarchaeota archaeon
TTTATTACCTTCTCTTAAAGATATTTTAGCTTCTTCTACTGCTACTTCCATGAATTTTTCATAATATTCCTTAGATTTCATACATAATTACCTCGGGAATATGGCTCTAAAGTAATAGCTTAAGTTCAATAAGTTAATGATTTATAATAAATTGCGATTAATAACTTTATTCAATATAATATTTTTATGATTTTAAGTTAATTTAACAATAAGAACAAAGATCTATAATATTTCAAGAAGAGAATTAACTCAATAACTAATTTTAGAATTAAAAATTTAAGAATTAGTAAAAAAATCTTATTATTTCGAATTTCTTGTTTTATACCTATGTTTTATTTCTTGTTATAATTATCATCCATTTCTAATTTCAATTCATTACTCTTGATTATAGTAGAAATTAAATTAAGAATAAATTCTTTAAATGCCTTATTTTCCACAGGGAAAGGATCTACATCAATAAAGTAATCGTAAATTGGAGAATTTTGCGTTGCGAATCCTAATATCATGCTCCAGATAGAATAAGCTATTAATCGGTGGTTTTTTATTGAAATCTTTAAGTCAGAGAGGGCTTGGTCAAAGATTGAAAATAAAAGAAGAGAAAATTGAGGATCTTGCCATTCCTCAAATGGACCTTTAGATTTGTTTGAGGTAGGGGGTTGCATCAAAAACATTAAATTGAACCGGGGAAATTCTTCCTGAGAAAAATTAATAAACTCCGTAAATATATTTTCCAATAATTTAAGTCCAGATCCTTTATAATTCTCCTTAATATGTTGAAATCTTTTTGTTAAATCTGAATATTCCTGATAGACTACTGCAAACCACAATTCTCTCTTGCTTTCCACATATCGATATAAGTAGCTAATCCCCACTCCTAATCTTCGTGCTAATTCTCTCATTTTAAATGCAGCACCCTGTTCGTAGAATAATATTTTTGCTTTCTTTATTATTCGTAGAAGCTTTTGCTTACTCTTTTCGGATCTAATCCAGGGATTTTTATGATTTTTAGGTTTTTTTATTGACATTTTAAAACTTTATTTTTTAACAATTTCTTTTTAATATATTGAATTTACCTCGTCTTTATTCATTAATAAGAAAAATCCAATACCTATAAAGGCAACGCTTCTGATTGAGCTAGCTATTAACTGAAAATAAGCAGAAATTCCGATAATTGGAAATACGATAGAACTAACAGCACCTACTATTAATGCTATACTTGTCCATCTGGGATAGTAATTCACACGATATACATCATAGGCAAATAATATAGTACCTGTAAATAATAAAATCCCATTTATATAGTACATAAGTCCGATTCTATCTATTAATTGTTCATAATTAGCTATATCTTCTACCATTGGATATACAACAGTTGCCGCCCAAAAAACATATGAAATACCAAATATAAGCGCACCAATATAACCTATTGATCTCCCCTCTTGTTCCTTTTGTAAAGCAACTAGTATATATGTGAAGATTAAAAAAGAAATATAAGTAAGTGTCAATTGAACTTGAGAAAATCCACCTTGAATTATTTCAATTATATCTGAAATAGTAAGCAAACTGGCTCCAATTATTGCTATTATTCCGTAAAACATACTTAAACTTCGTTTTTTCATACCATATCACTCCTTAATTTTATTATTTTTATATATTTTATAAAAATAGAATGATATTATTGCGTACCAGACATGTAATACTACTATAGAAAGCACTGATACAACAAATAAATCAATCCCATACATTGGAAGTATACCTAAAGTTAAAAGAATCGATGAGATTATTCCCATATATCCAATCCATTTAGGCAGCATATCAAATTCTTTAATCATATAGTAAGAAATTAAGAAAATCGTCATACCCATAAGTAGTGATACTCCTAAGGTTTCTCCAAGTGAACCTGCATATGAGTTAAAAGACTCAAATAATAACCTAACTTGTTTTCTATTCGATTCTTGCCTATATTCACCTGAAAGAACTTGCATCACAGTCAACCACCGAAGTATTCCTAGTAATCTAAAAATCATAGAAGCAAGAGAAAATCCTTTTGCGATTTCTATGAGTTCTATTCGGTTAAATGATTGTCCTTTCATCATTGTACATAACAATATAATTAAGGGAAAAACCAATATGGAATAGATTAGATATAAACTGTATCCAATCATCACAGCAATCCATTGATTTTTAATTAATGGTAATACTACGCTAGCTGGATCACCCAGACTAGCTGGCCAATTTATAGTAAGCCCCAATATCAATAGTGTACTAAGGATTAAAACCCACTCCATTATCACTAAGAAAGTCAATGATATTACACTTGAATATTGAAGTGGAGAGATTTCTTGATTCTGAATTATTTTTTTATTTTCCATTTTCCATCACTTTTTATATATTTTGTTTAATGTGAGCATTGCTCACAAATTATATAATAAATTTTCCTATTTAAAGTTTGTGTTCACTGCTCACTTTTTTATAAAATAAAAATATTACAGAAAAAGGATGATAACTATATTATAAAATTATTCGAGCTAAATGGTGAATTTAATGCCCCAATATTGGAAAAGGAATGTTCTTATATAAAAGTAGATTAGAATTGAATTTGAATTGGAAGTTATATTTTTCATCATCAAAAAAATCTAGATTTTTTAAAATTTAATCGGATTTTAGTAATAAAAAGAAAAATTGGTTTAGTTATTTAATTTT
>JBHLLE010000705.1:0-2695 GCA_048885945.1 Candidatus Hermodarchaeota archaeon
TTTCTGCTAATTCTGCGTTTGTTAATATACTAAGGTTTTTTTTCGTAGAGAGATTCTTTAAACTTCTTTTAAAGCTTTTATTGTTATAGTTTTTATTGTCATCAATATGCTTTTTTTTTCTTATCTTTTTAAGTTCCTCAACTAGGATTTTTTTAGACTCCTCGTTTTTTATCTCTTTAAGAGTTTGTATGATGGTAATTAAACATTCATAATCTGTTTCGTGTTGTATAGTCCATTTTATAGGAACAAGAGCTTTATGAGAGAATTTGTCTTTCAATATTTGTGCAGCGCGAATTCTTATCTCTCTACTTATGTCAGAAATTAATAAATTCTCAAAAAGAGCATAAAAATCATCACTTTCGATTCCAATCATATCTAAATACTTAATACTTTCCAGTCTAATAGAATTATTCTCACTACTTTCTATTAAAGTCAATAAAAATCGAATTGCTGATTGCTTATCTAAATGTTTAGTTTTTAAATCGTGATAAATTTGAGAAGGAAGGAGTGTCATCCTAAATTTAGAATTATAAACATGTTAGAATATTATAGTGATTCATTTGTTTGAATTTTTAGAAATTTAAAAATTTAATTTTTTGAAATGATTTTAAGTAAAACTATACCTAAATTATAGACGAAATTATATTTTTTAACTTAATATATTAATATTATAGAAAATAAAATATTATGAAGATTAATTCTATTATTATATACAAGCGATTTATTCTAATTGAGGATTGAATAAATTGAACGATGAAAATATAGCAATAATTTCTTGTAAGGAATGTGGATGGGATTTTCCTTTAGAGTTAATAAAACAATTGATAGACGGAGAATTAGAAGTGATTTATTGCGAAAGTTGCGGATCAGGCTTGAATAAACAAGAGATTAATTTTAATGAAATCTCTGAAACTATACAACAATCTCATAAACAGGTACCAAAAACTCTTGTTGATATACTCTCTATAGCAAGGAAGAAATCAAAAGAATATAGTAAAAAAATCAAATCAAAATATAAAGAACTTAAATCATCAAAATCATCAAATCAATCTTAAGGATATTTTAATTTACGACTAGAACATTTTTTTAGCAAATATCTACGATAATTTTATATTGCTTAATTAATTTCCAAAGTAGATGGAAACTGAATCAAAAGATCCTAAATTAGAAGAAAAAACCCAAGTAATTGTGTTTGCTTTAATGTTTGCTAATTTTTTTCGCAACTTAGGATTGAGTATTATTGAAATTGGTTTACCTAATTTTGTATTAAGTTTGGCAGGTACTCTAACTTCTTATGGAATAATTATTGGAGTATTTTCAATAACACAATCAATTTTTCAATTGCCAATGGGCAGAGCTGCAGACAAATTGGGAAGAAAATTGCTTATATTAATTGGAATTTGTATCTATGTAATTGGAACCTTCCTTTGTTATTTAGCTCAAGATATATTTCAATTTATAATATTTAGAGCGATACAGGGGGCAGGGGCTTACAGTTCAATACTTCAGGCAATGGTAGGAGATTATTATAAAAAGGAGGATCAACATGGTAAAGGAATGGCATTATTTTCTGTGTCAATGACCTTAGGTTATTTTGGAGGAATAATAATAGGAGGTTATATATCAAGTTATTTAGGTTTTAGAACGATATTTTTATTCTCTACAATATTAGGAATCGTATCCTTATTATTGGTTTTATTTTTTATTAAGGAGCAGAAGAGAGGACTAAAATCTTACGACAATGAAAAAAAAGAGGAGATAGATGTTGAAAAAATTAAAAAGAACGAACTTTTGTTATTATTAAAAGATACGCAATTCAATGCAATAGTTTTGCTTAATGGTCTTAGATGGTTTTTATTTTCAGGAATATATGTTCTTTTCATTTGGCAAATACAAATAAATTTTGGACTGAGTCAAATCGAGGCTACCATATATATCATGATATTGGTGGCGATATACATGTTCTTCATCCTGTTCGGAGGTTACCTATCAGATAATTACGGTATAAAGAAAATACTATTGTATAGTCAATTATTAATTATTATAATCGGACTTCTTGTTTTCATATCAGCAACTTTCATTATGTTTATAATTATAGGTATTTTCATAGGGATTGGTTTTGCTCTATTTCAGACTTCTGGGTATGCATTATTAGCAAAACATATAGAAGAATGTTATCCACAATTAAAAGGGAGCGCGTTTGGATTTAACAACGCAATTGGATTTTTTTTAGGAGCGATTGGACCCATTATTATATGCTACATAGGTGAAATCTCAATGTTTTTGCCTTATTATATGATATCAATCTGTATTTTAATAACATACCTGGTAAGTATTTTATTATTTAAACATATTGATGGAAAGGGTGCGAAAAATCATCTAGAACCTAATTTAAAAGGAGTTTAAGTAAAAATTGTATCATTATCTAAAGTTATAATATTTTAGGTATTTTAAATTCTAAAAATCAACTTTATTATATTTACTTAATTTAAATAAAAAATGGAAAGTAACTCGAATGAGCAAAAAATAGATAAGAAAGCTAAAATCTTTTTATTTTTAGTATTATATGCTAATTTCATTAGGTATGTAGAAATCAGCCTTATTGACATTGGATTACCTAACTATGTATTAGCTCTAGCAGGAACACTAAGTTCTTATGGTTTGGTTGTAGGTATTTTTGCTCTTACGAGATCAA
>JBHLLE010000706.1:0-2691 GCA_048885945.1 Candidatus Hermodarchaeota archaeon
TGGATTTGCATATTCAATCTTATAATTTTGATTGACAATATAAATCATATCCTCCATTGAGTCTAAAATATTAGTTAAATTATCCCTTTCTCTTTTAATTTTTTCTCTAGATGCTTTTAATTCTTTCTCTAAATTTTTTTGATTTGTAATATCACGAAAGATTCTCAATTTTGTTATACTCCCATCAGACTGTCTCAATGGCGTGTCTACAACATCATATAATCCTTGATTTTTATTACTATACCACTCTGATCTTATAGTCTTTTCATTTAAAACCTCTGGAATTTTACAGGTAGGACAGGGTTCTGATCTTTCGTTAGTATATTCAAAACACTTCTGATCTTTAAGTACGCCAAAAGTTCTAATCATGGATGGATTTGCATATTCAATCTTATAATTTTGATTGACAATATAAATCATATCCTCCATTGAGTCTAAAATATTAGTTATATTATCCCTTTCTCTTTTAATTTCTTCTTTAGACTCCTTTAATTCTTTTGTTCTTTTTTCTACTTTTTGTTCAAGCTCTAAGTTAAGCCTTTTCAATTTTTCTTGAGATAACTTCAAGGCATCTTCAGCTTTCTTACGTTCTGTAATATCTTCAACGCTCATTAATATTAAATCTGGATGTATAAAGCTATATCTAAAGTTATAATACTTTATTTCGCCTGTTGGGACTATCTGATATGATATTTCTTTACAAAAATTAGTTTGTTCATTGATACATTGTTGCAAATCCATTATAATCTCTGGTTTATTTTCAAAGATTTTTGATATATTATCATGTGTCATTTCCTTAGCTGCTGTATTATAATTTATTAAAAGTATGTCATTTTCAATCTTTTGATGTAGAAATGAAGGTAATTGGAATCCTTCAAGTAAAAAATTATAAAACTTTTCATTTTTAGCAGACATCCTATCATTTCCTCTTAATTTAATTAATTTTTTTGAATAAATATTATTTTATCATATATCGATTGAATTGATATTAATAGGTTTAATCCTTAGCAAGGAGATCTAATTGTTTATTATTATAAATGTAAAATAATCTCTGGTGTTGATTCATGTAGTAATTAGATTTACCATGTTTTGTGACTTATTATCAAGTTAGATATAAATTAAATAGACAAACTTTATTAATTTATATTTTTGGATTTAAATAAAAAAAATTGAAAATAATCTTATTAAAGAAGAATCGATGAGATTAAATTACCGAGATATAAAAATTTCATTCGAATAATTAATTATTTTATAATTTTAATATTTAGAATTTGCTTTATTTATTATGTTTTATAAAAATTTTATAATAAGTAAAATGAATTAGACTGTCTCAATATTTCGCGTGTATATGTTTTTATTCGTATCTTTTGAATCCAATGTCTTTTCCAATTTCATAAAAACATCGGCGGCAAATATTAAGCCCATAGCGTCGAATCAGACCTCTATGGGTATGACAACGTCTACACTCTCTCGAGCCTTTACCTTTCCCTTTAGCTTGTGGCAATATTTATACCTCCATTTTTAAAAGAATTCTAAATCTAATTTTTTTACAATATCCACTTCGAAATTTTTTTCTATAAAATATTGAGCTTCTGCCCTACTCACGTAATGATGTTTTGGGATTTTAGAACGTCCTTTTCTTCTATATCTTACTCTCATCCCCGGTCTTACGATTCTACCTACCACATCTAAACCCCAAATACCTAATAGATTATCGTACTCGATTCCGGGAATACTGATGTGTTCTGTTATTCCAAATCCAAAATTTCCAAAATCATCAAATGATTTTCTTAAAATTTTATTATTGTTAACTATTAAGAGTCTTTTAAGTAATTTTTCAGCTTCTGAACCCCTAATTGTAACTTTGCATCCGATGGGACGTCCTTTTCTTAAATTAAATTCTTTAACATTTTTTTTAGAGATAGTTTTTACTGGTGTTTTCCCCGTAATACTTTCTAATATAGACATGGCTCGTTCTAACTCCTCTCCTCCAGCTCCTACTCCTATATTCAATACCAATTTTTCTAAAAATGGTTTTTTCATGGGATTTTCCCAAATTTTATCAAATTCGTTCATTGGCATTTTTTTAGACTTTTTCTTTTTGGCTTTAGATGACATTAATTATTCCACCTTTTATTCTTTCTATTTTTAACTACTTATTTTTGGTAAATTAATTTCCGATTGACCTTCTCCAATTACAAACGTATAATCATATAATGTTTCAGTGTGGCTCCCATTATGTTCTATTGAAACCGTACTTGCGTTAGGACCGAATAATTTTTTAATAGTAATTATCTTGCCTATTTGTCCTATGTTTTTTCCACTCATAATAACTGCTAATTGTCCTTCTTTAAATTCAAGTTTTTTAAGAATCTCTTGTTCAGGAATAGAAATTTTCAATACATCCATACGATGATATACATCTTCTTTTGGATTTTTTGGATCCTTAACCAGAATCACAATATTTCTCCCGTCGTGAAGATTAAGTTGAATATGACCCCCTTTAACGGTCTTCTTTTGAATTATTCGGCATAATTTATACGCACTTTCTTGTTCAGAAATTTCATGTAAAATTAAACCGTGATGAGAATCTGGAAGGATTCTATAATGTTTATTGATTTTTTCAATGCTTAGAACATCCATTAATCCTAAGGGAAAAGATTTATCTTTTATTACTCTCCCATCAACCTT
>JBHLLE010000707.1:0-2689 GCA_048885945.1 Candidatus Hermodarchaeota archaeon
TAATATGAATACCAATAAGCATGTATTATTTATAAAGAGATTATTTGAACATGTAGGAATTAGTCCAGATCGAGTTCAACAATATTTTTGTGGTGCTGCTGAAGTTGAAAATTTCGTTAAGTCTGTAGAAGATATAACCAAAAAAATTCAAGTTTTGCCCCCTCTTCCAAAACGTAAACTTAATCCGAAATAGGATGATCCTTTCAAGAAAACTATAGTTGAAGGGCTACTAACTCGTTGCATGGGTGTTCGGAAGATTTATATTAATTTTAAAGTAAAACTAAAAATAATTTTAAGTTATGAATACTGAAGTATCTCTTACATGGGAATATTTAAAAAATATAGCAGACACGTTAGATTCATATAGAGTAAGAGCTTTAATCGACGCAAAAGATGATATTCTAAACGCTGGAGTATATAACGAAGATCAATACTATACTTTAATTTTTAGAATGTTTGACGAAGATTTACTCAAATATTCTCTATTTGAATTTTTAAAATCCAAATCAAAAGCAAATATAGATATTCTTAAAGAATTTTCTCAACAAAATTCACTTGATCTAAAAAAAATTTATAGTTTACTACTACTTCTTAAATCAGAGAATTTGATAAAAGTGGAGGAACTTTTTGACGAAATTGAAGGAGAAGATGAAGAAAATCCTCCAAAATTAGTGTTTCGTGATTTAAAAATAGATTCTTTTAGAGGAGAGATTTCTCAAATCCGATCTATTTACGAACCTGTTGAGGTTATTTTTAAAGAAAAAGTTTGTTCTGGATGTGGTACCTGTGCAGGAATTTGTCCTGTAAACTGTCTCGATGTACTTAATGGGTTCGGACAAATCGATACAGAAAAATGTATTCGGTGTGGTTTATGTTATCACGTATGTCCCAGAAGCTATTTTCCTGTTAGAATTATAAATATGTACCAAAGTGATTCCTCCTTAATTGAAGAATATTCGAACATAGGACACTTCATAGAAGTATATTCTGCTCGCTCGAAAGTTAAAGAAATCTCAGATGTATGTCAAGATGGAGGGATATCTAGTACTTGTTTACATTATCTTTTTGATAACAATTTGATAGATTACGCTTTAGGCGCCAAAATGAGTAATACTTTATGGCGTCCTGAACCTTTAATCCTTAAAAGTAAGGAAGATATAATTCAGACTACAGGAACAAAATACGTAAATAATCCCACATTGCGAAATCTCAATGAATTTAATAAATCTAATCACAATGTCGCTGTTGTGGGTGTTCCCTGCATGATGCAAGCTTTAAAGAAATCAGAAATTTATAATATTGGAATTCCATCCTTAAACAATATAAAATACAAAATTGGTATATTTTGTATGGAATCCTTTTCGTATCAATCCCTTCTTCAAATTTGTGAAGTTTTAAAAGTAGATGTGAAAGATGTGAAAAAGATGGATATTAATAAGGGCAAATTCTTTGTCTATACCAATAATGGAGAAGAGTTGGCCGTACCTATAAAAGAAATTACTCATTTAGCAAGAGAAGATTGTGAGTTATGTTTTGATTTAACCTCAGAATCTGCTGACCTTTCAGTTGGATCTATTGGCTCTCCTGCGGGATGGAACACTGTTATTATTAGGACAGAATTAGGTAAAAATTTATACAATTCATTGGTTGAAAATAATTTGATAGAATCTAAACCAATCTCAGAAGTAAAGCCCGGCTTACCACTACTACAAAAAATTGCGGGTTCGAAAAAAACCAAATGCAATAAACATATTGATGCCAAATTAAAAGAAGATAAACGAGTTCCATATTATTAATTTTTGTTCCCTCTCTTGTCTTTTCTTTAATTACTTCTTTTCAAATTTGCAAATATTTTACTTAACTTTTAGTTTATTTGTAGGAAACTTAAGTTAAAAGCAAAAAATTAATATTAAATTCTGTATTAAATTTTGTAATCAATATATAAAATAGTATTAAAATAATTTGAATTAAAATGAGTACACCAGTTCGACCTAAAAACTTCCGAGAACAGGTCTTTTTCAGACAATTGAGATCTCGAGTCGATGGTAATGCTAAAGTAATGTATGGGCTTACTCAAATTACAGGTATAGGCCTTAGATTTGCGCAAGCGATATTAAGAGTTGCTGATATCAGCCCTGATATGAGGATTGGAGCATTATCAGAAAAAGAACTTGCCAAACTTGAAGAAATAATCTTAAATCCGGTGGTTAGCGGTATACCACATTGGATGGTCAATAGGAAAAAGGATCTTCGTACGGGAGAAGATAAACACATTATCGGGAACCAACTTGAGATTACAGTTAAACGCGATATAGACCGTCTTAAAAGAATTAAAGCATATAGAGGAGTTCGACATCATTATCACTTAAAGGTAAGGGGACAAAGAACCAAAAGTACAGGACGACATGGCTTAGTAATTGGTGTTGTTCGAAAGAAATTAAAGCAAAAGAAGTAAAAGGTGTGAATTAAAGTTGGGAGATCCTCGGCGTCTAAAAAAGAAATTTAAAAAACCAGCTCATCCTTACCAAAAGGAAAGAATTATGGAAGAGCTTGAATTTCTCGGAAAATACGGTCTTAGAAACAAAAAAGAATTTTGGAAGTCTCGTACGTTATTAGCTAATTGGAGAAATCTCGCAAGACAATCAAGATCCTTAACTGATGAAGAAGCTCTTGCGGTCCAACAAACGTT
>JBHLLE010000708.1:0-2685 GCA_048885945.1 Candidatus Hermodarchaeota archaeon
TAAAATTAAAAATTAAAATAGGTTGATAACAAAATGACAGAATATTCGTTGATAGATGCTAAAGACAAAATTTTAGGACGACTTTGCAGTCAAATAGCCAAAAGATTACTCCTAGGAGAATACATAGTAATTATTAACGCGAAAGATGCAATCATAAGTGGAAGCAAAAGTAATATTCATGAAAAATACTTGGCAAAATTAAATATTTCTACTGCTACCAATCCCAGACGAGGACCTTTTTGGCCAAGAAGACCTGACACTTTTATGAGAAACATTATCAAAAAAATGCTTCCTCGGAAAAAATTACGAGGAAAAGAAGCGTTAAGACGCGTACATGTATATATAGGCGATATTCCGGAACGGTTCAAATCGAGATATCAAGTCCTTACTCCAAGCGAAGTATCAAATGCAGACAAAACTCGTTTGTCTTATTATAATAAATTTATTACCTTAGAAAATCTATGCCTTAGAATTGGCTGGAATAAAAATGAAATTGAGGCTTAATTAAATGTCTGAAAAAACAAAACATGTCCAATCCTCTGGAAAAAGAAAAAGTGCTATTGCACGAGCAGTATTAACCTATCCTGCAAAAGGACAAATAAAAATAAATAACATTCCATTGAATCTATTTGAACCAGAGATCGCACGGTATCGGATACAAGAAGTTTTAGAAATAGCAAAACATCCTAAGCTTGAAAAAAGCGATATTAAAATCACCGTGAAAGGAGGAGGCAAAATGGGACAAACTGATGCCGTCAGAATTGCTATAGCAAAGGCGATTAACAAGTTCATAAGCAATAAAACTATAGAAAGAGCTTTTAGAGAATACGACGACTCTCTATTAAGTGGCGATTCAAGAAGAACCGAGCCAAAGAAATTTGGAGGCACAAAAGCAAGAAGTCGTAGGCAAAAATCGTTTAGATAAGATTTTTTCGTTACAAACTAAAGATAGTTCTATTTATGTTTTTTGAATTGCGAATTTTTTAAACATAGTAGTTTAAATACACTTTTTTGGATGATATAGTAATTTTACTTCTTTTTAAATGAGATTTAAAAGGGTTTTTTATTTAAAAACACAAATGTGATGAGGTTTAAATTGAAAAAAAAGAATATAATAAAATTTTTTAGAAAAATAATTAATGATGGCTTAGAATTTGACATAGTTAATGGAGAGTATTCTGAAATAATTTCATATATTAAAAGCTTGTCTAAAAGAGATTTAATCATTTGGCTTTCAGAACAAATAAAAATATTATGGTTATATATGGAATATATTGGAATTTCAAAAAAAGATTGTTTGAAGTTTTTTGAAGAAAATAAGGAATTTATCGTCTCTCAAATAAACAGCAATTTAACCGAATTTTTATCGTCTTCGATTAATTAATGATTGTTTTACTATATAATGAATGCGTAAATCCATCTGGTTTAAGAAACTTACTAAAAATTTCATTTTAAACCAAGTTTTTTTAAATCATCAAAAAAATTGGGATAAGAATCTTTAACGATTTCAATATTTTTAATAATTGAAGGTGTATCTGAATATAATGACGCGATGCAACATGCCATTGCTATTCTATGATCTCCCTCTGGATCTACTACAGATCCATTTAATTTACTGTTAAATACAGTTAAATTATCCTCTTTTTCTTCAATCCTTACTCCTTTTTTTTTTAATTCCCTTGCCATAATGGAAATTCGATCGCTTTCTTTATTTCTTAAATGTAAAGCGTTATATAGCGTTGTCTTTCCTTTGGCTGCCGATCCTATGACGCATAAAATCGGAAAAAGGTCTGGAATATCGTGACAATCAATATCGATGCCTTCTAATGGATATTTTGACAGATTTCCTTTAATAACTACTTGATTTTGGTCAAATTGAATATTTGCGCCCATTTTCTTTAAAATTTCGATAATTTGTTTATCTCCTTGAGGATCTTGTTGTTTTAAGTTTTTAATAACAACCTTTGATTTTTTTGGAGAAATCACGGTAGCACCAATTAAAAATGCAGCTGATGAGAAATCTCCGGGTATTTGATATACTTGTGGTCTATATTTTTGCTCACATGGAATATAATATTTCCCCGTCTTATTTTCGTTTAATTTTTCTTGAACATTTATACCAAATGAAGATAAAACATCTAAAGTTATCTTGATATAAGGATACGAAAGTAAAGGGGTGGAAATTTCTATTTCAATTCCCTTCTTTTGTTCGCAATCTACTAAAGGACTGAGAATTAATAGAGCAGTAATAAATTGAGAGCTAATGTCCCCTGGGATTTCAACTAAATTACAGATTTTATTTACTCTTTCAATATGTAAGATATCTTCCTCGATATTGAATTCTGCCCCCAAACTTTTTAATGAATTTAATAACGATATTATCGGTCGCCCTCTCTTTAAAAATATTCCCGTAAAATTTAAACCACCTTCTACTAATAGACTTAACGCGCTAAATATTCTTATGCTAGTTCCCGAATTTTTGCAATCTATTATTTTATCGTAGGACCTTAATATTTTGTCGGATTTTTCGATAACAAAAGTATTTTCTGACTCTTTTAATATTTTAACCCCTAATAACTTCAGAATATCAATTGTCGTTTTCACATCTCCCACAGTTAAAGGATTCTTAATAATGGATACTCCATCAGCTAAGCTTGCTGCAATAAATGCTCTATGAGAATAACT
>JBHLLE010000709.1:0-2683 GCA_048885945.1 Candidatus Hermodarchaeota archaeon
AACAATTCTTAATAATAGGAGAAGGGCCTTATTTGCAGAGCGTAAAAGAGGCAGTAAATAAATACCCAATAAAATTTTTAGAAAATGTACCTCATGATGAGATTATAAAATATTATAATCAATGCTCTATTTTTATTCAGACTTCAAGAGCTGAAGGTCTACCCACCTGCGTATTGGAAGCTTTATCATGTGAAGTACCTGTCGTTGCTTCAAATGTAGGAGGGACGAATGAAATCATAATTAATGGGGTAAATGGTTTTCTTTTTGAAAATGGAAACATAAACCAATCTATTGAATATCTTAATCGCATTAAAAATAATAATTTATATAATGATTTTGGGAAAAATGGAAGAGAAATTATTAGAAAAAAATTCTCTTGGGAAGCTATTACTAAAAAGATTATTTTTATATATAATAAAGTATTATCTGAGAGAATTTAAGTTTTAAATAGTTTAAATACTCTCCTTCTTATTCGTTTATTGATATATCGATAAGCATATCGATGAATAATAGGGAATAAATAAAATTTTGTAAAAGAAAATAGGGTTTTATAAAAGTATTTTTTTAATCTAATGAAAGATTCCCCATATACTCTCTGATTGATTTTAATAGGAATTTCACAAGATTTAAAATAAGGAACTATTTTAAAAAGCATTTCCAAGGTTATTGAATAATTTGATACACATTGTAGATTTTTTACTACTTCAGCTGATAATGCTCGAAAACCCATTGTTGGATCTGAGATTCTTTGCCCCAATATGAAGGATAAAACAAAACTCATGATTCTTGAACATACTTTTTTAGTAATACTCATATCGTAATAATAATAAAATCTATTTCCTATTACATAATCATAATCACGTTGAACAATGGGTTTAATAAAATTTTTAATATATTTTGGTTCGTGCTGTCCATCTGCATCAATAATTATTACTATTTCATAGCGTTTCTTTTTACAATATTCTAATCCCGTTTGAATTGCTGCACCATTTCCTTTATTAATTTCATGTCTTAAAATAATAGCACCGTTTTCTTTAGCGATATTATATGTATTATCTATTGAACCGTCATCAACAACAATAACATCAAGTTGTTCAGAAATATTTTTAGGTATTAGGGAAAGTGTTTTTCCTATGTTCATTTGTTCATTAAAAGCGGGCATAATTATACCAATTTTAAGACCAGGATAAAGGTATTTTTTCATTGAATGAGTTTCCCCTTTCTTTCTGTTATTAAAATCAACATTTGTTGAGGAAATAGACATAGTATTTATAAAAAGTAATTAATTGATTATTAAAGATTAATTGAAATTTTAATAAGATTAATTTTTTAATACAGTTAAGGATATAATTTTATATAAATTTATTCAAATAATCAGCTATATAATTAAATAAACACATTAGTATAGATTTTCTTTATATACATTGATAATATTCTTTACTATTTTTTCCCAAGAATAATCATTTTTCGCTAATTTAATATTATTTTGTGATAATTCTTTAATTTGATTATCATTTAAAGATAAAGCTTTTATTAATTTTTTTTTCAATTCAGGAATATTTCTTGGGGGAAATAAAAATCCATTTTTGTTTTCTATTATTGCTTCAGGTATACCTTCTGTTGAGGACGCTACAATTGTTAAACCTATAGACAGGGCTTCAGCAATACTTAACGGAAATCCTTCGTGAATTGAGGGTAAACAAAATATATCAGCTGAAGAATAAAACTCAACCATTTTTTCTAAGGGAATCATATCAAGAAAAGTAACATATTCACCGATGTTAAGTTCTTTTGTAAGACGTTTTAGCATATTTTCTAAATTACCATTTCCAAGAATAAAAAAATGAACATTATTATATTCTTTAATCACATCAGGAATTACTCTTATTAAATATTCAACCCCTTTTTGAGCATCCAATCTGCCTACAAATATAACTTTTTTGTAATTTCTTTTTCCATTAAGATAATTATTAAAAAAGTTAGAATTAGGGATTTTTTTAAATTGATTTATGTCTACACCATTAGGAATTACAATTATCTTTTCTTCTTTTATATTAAGTTTTATTAATCTTTCTTTAAGTGAATTACTTACACAAATTATTTTTTTTAAGATTTTTTGATATATATGCTTAGTGATAATTTGATCAAATACATTTTCGATTTTTCCCGAAATACCTACTTCTAATCGCCCTTGGACGTTTAAAAACATTGGTCGTTTAAATACAATTTTATTCATTATAGTTGTAAGCCAAGATATTGGAAATAACCTTCCTTGAGCATGAATGAGTTGTATATTATGTCTCTTAATTATTTTTGGCAATTTAAATAACATAATTGGATTGAATCTTAAGCTAGAAATCTGTGTAATTCCTTTAATTTCAGGAGGGTTGTAAGATTTGAATCTATATACTAAAAAATTATCCATTTTATGGAATTTTCTTTTCTCATCAGCCCATTTACTCGTTACAACGATAACATTATGACCGTAGTTGCTTAAAAATTTAGCAGTGTTATATGCTGCAGTTTGTACGCCACCTCTTTTTGGAGGGAATACTTGTGATAATATTAATATATTCATTGTATTATCATCAGTTATCATTTATCTTTTCTTAAAAAATAAAGAATTTGAACAATGCTTATAAAAATAAAAATATTTAATCATTAAATAAGATTATTTCAATTA
>JBHLLE010000710.1:0-1991 GCA_048885945.1 Candidatus Hermodarchaeota archaeon
GATTTAAATATTTACTACAAAGGAAGGAAACATAATGGAGTTCAATATAAATTAAAATCAATATTTTTTAAAATTATTATTTATCTCATCAGTAAAAATTATAGTGAATGATCTGCTGAAGAGTGAATAATAGCAGAATGCTAATTTTAAAAAATAAAAGAAAAAAAGGTAGCAATTTAATCCTAAATTAAAAAAAATTCAAATTGAGTTTATTATTTGAGATTTTATTTAGATTTGATAAAATAGTTTTTTATCCAATTTGGCAGTAGAAATCCATTATAAAACATAAAACTTGCAGTTACTTGACTTATTGCAATATAAATATACAATGCGAGATAGTTTTCAATATTAAAGATATTGATACTTATAATTGAAGTTATCAAAAATAGTATAGCTGCTACAATAAGGAATTTACCTTTTAATTTTACATCAGCTATATCTGATTTCATTCCTTCAATCCCCATAATTAAAACTGTAATAACAATAGAAATAAGACCATATACGACATATAGTCCAAATAGGCCCTCAACTGTTCCAACGACTGGAGAATGTGTTTTACCGATAAGACTAACATCTATAATATAAGCATAAAAAAGATAGATTTCAATAATAATACTTATTATAACAGCGTATAATCGAACTATGAGTTTATATCTTTTTATATTAATTTTTAATTCTGCTAATAAAAAGTATATAAACATAACACTTAGGGGTAAGAGAATACTTGACGGAATCCACACCACTAAATCTGGAAGAAGTCTATCCGTGGAAAGATAATAAATAAAATTTAGAAATACACCAATATAAATTGTACCAATCAATGTCCATCCTATACCAGCAAAGAGTAGAGATTTATCTTTAAATTTTGTATATTTTAACGCTATTTTAATTCCAGTAAAATAGAAAACAATCATTATTATTAAGTTTATAATACCAATAGCGATTTCTAACGGTGAAAGACTCGTATTGGATCACCTTTAATTTTTAAGTAAAATATTAGTATAAGAATTTACTTTTAAATTTGGTGCAATAATCAGAGCTAATATTTTAGACTAATAAGTCAAAAAATAAATTAGGTTATTATTTTATAGAACTTCTACTAAATCTAAATCTATACATATTATTTTTCTTAACGTAATAAAGTTTAAAGAGAGATCAAGTTTGAGTGAAATTATAGAATTTGAGGAACACATTCCGAGAAAATCTAAGTTAGCTTTTGGTACAATGTACGGAAGTTCTGCGGTTCTTTCAGGTATAGCCTTTTCAGCAATAACCTTTTTTTATAACGTTAAATTAGGATTAAGTGCCCAGTGGATTGGCATAGCGTGGCTTATTTTTGCTCTTTGGAACGCATTAAACGACCCTCTTTTTGGTTATTTGGAGGATCGTACGAAATCAGAGAAATATGGAAGGAGAATTCCTTATCTTCGATTCGGGGCTCCAATTTATGGTATTCTATTTATTATCTGCTGGTTTCCGTTTGTTGATTTAAACAATGAAATCGCCTTGTTTTTAAATCTGTTAATTGTATTAATTCTATTTGATACATTATATACTATTATAGGACTTATTGGATTTTCTTTACCAGCAGAAATGGCAATAACGCAAAAAGTTCGTTCAGAAATTGCTACTTATGGAGCGATATTTTGGTCTTTAGGTTTCGTTCTATCATTTATTTTACCTGTTCTTCTTTTAACAGCTGATAGAACTACGAATATTAGTCCTATCTTTTTAATTAGCATGGTAATTATTGGAATTATATCAGCTATCATAATATTTGCAAGTAGTTTTTACTTAAAGGAAAATCTTTACACACAGCTTGAAGAACCTTTAGGGGTAATAGACTCGTTAAAAGAGACTGTTAAAAACAAACCATTTTGGAAGTACGAAGTTACTAATTTTTCTTTTTTACTTGGCCAGACAATTATAACAACTGGTATATTTTATTATATCACTTTCATTTTAGATTTAAGTGGTTTTATGACTATGAT
>JBHLLE010000710.1:2001-2681 GCA_048885945.1 Candidatus Hermodarchaeota archaeon
TCCTATTTTTGGTATACTTGCTGGAAAATATGGATTAAAAAAGATTTATATGTTGGGACTATTAATTACAGGATCTAGTTTTTTAATTTTGTTTTTTATGGGCTGGACATTACTAACTGCAATTATTCCTTTACTTTTGATTGGAATTGGATTTTCTGCTATAATTCTATTAAGACCACCAATTGTGGCCGATATAATTGATTTTGACGAGACTATTACTGGAAAGCGTAGAGAAACTAGTTATGCGGGAATGAACGCTGTAATAGAAAAGCCTGCCATCTCGCTAGCAAATTGGCTCTTTCTTATAATCATCGCTTCTTATGGTTTTAAGGACCAAGCTACAACGCAATCATCTCAAGCACAATTAGGAATAATGATTGCTTTAACAATAATACCGGGTATATTAATAGTAATAGCTGCGGTCGTTATGAAATTTTATCCATTGGATGGTCCGGAATGGAAACAAAAAAAGTTAGAAATAAGCAAGATTCACGAAGAAAAGGAAAAGAAATATTTAGAGTATCTTAGAGAAAAAGGTAAAATATAGTTCAATTTTTTTTATTTTTCTATTTTTTATTCTAATTAGCAATTTTTATACTTGAGCTTGGAGTTATAATTAAATAATTTTCTCCTATTCTCCCTAATGAACCCCCACATTTTTTCAGATACGATTTAATATC
>JBHLLE010000711.1:0-2681 GCA_048885945.1 Candidatus Hermodarchaeota archaeon
GAAGGTGGAGAACTAAGTTATTTCCTTGCCCCTAGAGTCGAAGAGGTAGAATTCGAAGAAGATGAAGATATGGATGAATTTTAACCCAAAATTTTAATTTATTAACATTATATTAAATCCCTTTACTCTTAAATTATTAAAGTCTAATCAAATCATTCTTTTTAAGTAAGAGAAAGATATTTTTAATCGGAGATTATATAAAATATGAGTAATGATTTTGATTTAATAAGACATTATCCCTGGCTCCCTTCTTTAAAAATATATCGTTCAGATCTTGCATCTAAAAATCCCATAGAATTTATTAAAGATATTATTGCAGATCCTTCTAAAGAAGGTCTAAGGGATAGAATTTATGAATTCTTCAAATCAGCTTTTGACAATATAGAAACATTCTCTTATTACAAATTGGATGACTTAAATATCTACTTTTATTTATCTTTAAGAATGTTGCTAATTATACTCAACAACAAATCTATTTCTTATAGAGTAGCAAACTTATATTCTAAAATAACGTATAAAGGCCTAGCAACTGAAAATGATTCCAATTTATATTCAATCTGTAAGGATTTAAAACTTGATATAAAATATGAGCATGAACCACTCATATTTGGGAAAATTGCTATAAAAGATCAATTAGAAATCCTACAAACCAAATTTAAAATACATTTTTCAGATTATTTAAAATTATCCTCTCGGTTAAAAGATGATTTTCGAAAATTAATAAATAATCCCCTTAAAGATGGATATGTTTATATCCGTCCTAAAAGTCTAAGTAGATTAATACAAGAATACGTACGTATGAAAATTTTAGAGTTTGAAGGAACTAATGATGATATTATTAAATTAAAAGAGGATCTACTATATATTACGGAATTTAAAGAGTTATACGATCATATATTAGCGGATTGGGAGTTGAAAAAAGAGAAATTTGAGTATTCATTTGAAACAGCATTTAAAAAGGGTGAAGATATCTCATCCAGTTTTCCTCCTTGTATGAACGAAATTCTAATGAAAGCAGAAGTGGGACAAAATCTTCAACATACCGAAAGATTAATAATTACATTTTTTTTATTAGCTCTAAAGTACCCAAAAGAATTTGTAATAAATATCTTTTCAAAGCAGCCAGACTATGATGATAAAAAAACTACTTACCAAGTAGAATTTGCAAAAAAAAGGGTTATACTCCTCATGCATGTTCAACAATTAAATCATTGAATTTATGTATGGCTCAAAAGCATAATGATAAATTATGTTTAGAAGGTTATTTTTCAAAAACGAATAATATTCAGAAAACAATATCTCATCCATTATTCTATGTACAATTTAAACAATTTCATTCCATTAAAAAAGAAAATTCCAATAAAACTTAATTTTAAAGAAAATGAGTGAAAAATTTTATTTGAAACGGTTATTTCAGCGTTATTATGAAGAAAGTTGTTCTAAGATGCCCACAGTTAGCTTTTTCAATAAAAGGGAATATGGTTTCATCCCTTGGGAAGAACAAGTAATGGAAAGACATTTAAGTTTCGAGAATTCTAAAAGTATAAATAATTTTTTTAAATTAAAAGCTCCGAAACATGCTTATTTAAGTGGGTCGCTTTATTCTCAACCTGAAATTCCGGATATGGAAGGGAAGGGTTACCAAGGATGTGATTTGATTATAGATATTGATGTCGATCATTTTTATACTCTATGTAAAGAGGAACATGATTTCTGGCACTGTAAAGAGTGTGATGAAAGAGGAAGAGGAATGCCGGATAAATGTCCAAAATGCGAAAATTTAAAATTAGTCAGATTGAGTTGGATTTGTGAAGATTGTCTAAATGTAGCCAAAAAGGAAATGATCAAATTAATTTATGATTTTTTAATTCCTGATTTTGCGATTAATCCAAAAGATATAAAAATTGCATTTTCAGGTCATAGAGGATACCATTTAAAAATTGAAAACGAAAAAATAAGAACTTTATCAAGTGAAGAAAGAAGGGAAATAACCGATTATGTAACAGGTCAAAACATCTCATTTGAAATTTTAGGATTAAGGGAACATAATAATATTGTATATGGCTTTTTTAAAGATAACATTGGATGGCCAGCAAAAATAATGAAATTTATGGTGGAATTATTAAAAAAGCCTAATTCTGAGATTTATAAGTTATTAGTTGATAATCGAAAATTTGGATTCAATTCACCTACAATAAATTCATTATTAAATTATAAAGATGATTTTCTAGAAATGATATCTAACAACAAAAGAAATATGTGGGCATTAGAAGGCTTTACACCAAATACGTGGAAAAAATTATTAAAATGTGTTGTGAAAGAAATTGGAGCGGAAATTGATATACCAGTTACAATTGATATTCATAGACTTATTAGATATCCTGGGTCTTTACATGGGAAGACAGGATTCAAAGTTCAAGAAATTTTTCTAGATGAATTTGATGATTTTAACCCTTTAAATGAAAGTAAGGAACATCTTGATCCAATTGTATTTCTTGGTAAAAAAGAAACCCATAAACTTGAAATCATAGAAAATAATGTTCCTGTAACCAAAATAAAAGGAAAAAAATATGGTCCTTATGTAAAAGGGGATATAATTGAAGTCCCCCATCATATAGCTGTTTTTTTATTATGTAGAGAAGTAGCAAAATCAATTTAAATAAATAATAAAATTTTATGTG
>JBHLLE010000712.1:0-2680 GCA_048885945.1 Candidatus Hermodarchaeota archaeon
GATATTAATGAACCATAAATTAAAGTGAATAATTCCCCATCAAAATTTTTGCGAGTTCTACAGATTCCTAACTTGTCAGGCAATATGGTACATTCGTTGGCACACACATGACATTTTACTTTATTATCATCAAGACTGTCCCATAATGTTGCTTTATATTTCAAGATTTATTCGCTCGCTAATGTTCGTTTCTTTAATTTCTAATTATAATATAGAATAGCATTTTTATAATTTTTACAATTAATCAAATTAAATTAAAAGAGATAATTGAAAGGATTGAATTGAATAAAGTTGAAGAAGCGGTTTCTCTATTTTTAAATGGATTTAGGTGTTCTCAAGCCATTTTATCCACTTATGGTACTGAATATGGATTAGAAAAAGATATATCTTTAAAATTAGCAAGTCCTTTTGGTGCGGGGATGGGCAGTCTGGGAAATACTTGTGGAGCTGTAACTGGTGCTTTTATGGTTTTGGGTTTAAAATTTGGTAATAAAAAGGCAAATGAAATTAAAAAAAAAGCAAAAGCTTACGAAGTTGTCCGTGAATTTGTTGATAAATTTAAATCTCGAAATGGTACGATTATGTGTAAAGAGTTGTTAAATTGTGATATAGATACGTCAGAAGGAAGAAATAGCGCAATTGAACAAAAATTATTTGTTGAGGTTTGTCCAAAATTTGTTAAAGACGCTGCAGAAATATTGGATGAAATATTAAAAGACTAGATAAATTTGTAATTGAAATAATAAATTATTAATTTCTTATGGATTATTTATTATTAATTAATTAAAAGAGAAAGTGAATCTTATGGTCGCAAATAAACATTCTGTTTGGACGAAAACTGAAATATGGTTAAGTTTAGTAATGCTTATTGTTTCAATGTGTTTAGCAACCTACATGTTATTTATAAAATCCTGGGTATTCCTCGTAATTTATTGGTTGCTATGGATTATAGTTTTTATCCTCGGAAGATATCTAGTATGTCGGCATTGTAATCTTTTAGGACACCCCTGTCCCACGTGGTGTTTTGGAATTATTGGAGGTCTATTATATAAGCGTTCAGAGAAGAAGGATTTTACTGAAATCAAAAAGTCGCAATTTTTTCTTGATGTTTTATTAATTGCTTTAGCATTGATTTTTCCTATTATAATCTATTTATACTATATAATAGTTGTAAATTTAATCCTTCTTGATTTGTTTCTACTTATCGTCTATTTTATAATTGGTATTGCTGCTTTCTTATATCATACAAAATGTTGTAGAAAATGTACCATAAAAGGTTGCCCATTAGGTCCAAATCATAATTAACATCTTAATTTTTTTTTTTAAATAATAAAAGGTGAAAAATCTCTCATTCATGTCAGAAAAGATATAGAATTAACTAAAAAAGAAATTGAAGATCTGATCAATAAGAAATTTAATTATCTAAAAGAATTAGAAAAGGTTGCAAAAGGTTCTGAATACATTAAAGAACTAAGCGATGTTGCATTTTTACAATTAGAACTAAATCAATATGAAGAAGCTGAAAAAAATTTCTTAATTTGTTTAAAACATTTTGAAAATCAGCGTGATAGATTTGGACAATCAGCTATTTATGGTATTTTAGGAACTTTATACTTTAAAAAATCCAATTACGAAAACTCAATCGTATACTATAGTCACGCTTATGATATTTACAAAGAATTAAATCAAATTGAAGAGCAAATTACCTGTTTAATCGGTATTGGCAATAGTTTAATAAAATTAAATAAACTTGATGATGCATGTGATAAATTTCTCGATTGTAGTGCGCTTTGTTCAGATAATAATGATATTTACAATTTATTGGATTGTCTTAGTAATTTGATATACATTTATGAAACTCAAGAAAAATGGGATGTCGTATTTGAACTATACAAGAAAACTCTTGAAGCTTTTGAAAAATTGCGCGATGTTCAAGGTATCATTACTTCATATTTTAATATGGGAATCTTGAAAAAAAAATCAAATAAATTAGACGAAGCTATTATCTATTTTAAAAAAGGAACAAATAAAGCAATTGATTCTAATTATACTGAATTGATCTTGAGGGGATTGAGTTATATAGGAGAAAGTTATTTTTATCTTGGAAATCTGAAAAAAGCTAAAAATGAATATATTAAAGCGCTATATTTAGCTGAAAAAGTTAAAGCTAAAAATGCTGTAATCCAATTAAAAATTCTCTTGAATTCTCTTGGATTAACTGAAAAAAATATTGAACTTGAATTGAAAAATTATAAAGAAGAAAGAAAAAATAAACTCTAAAATTTAGATAAAAATCGGTTATGAACTGTAATTTTAAAATATAATTAATATTACGATAATATTTTCTTTTTTTTTATATTGAATAATTTTTTATTACGCAACTATCTTAATTTTATTAGCTATTTTTTAATAAAGAATTTAGAATTGGCTTAGGTATTTATGAATTTCTGTCCATATTGTAAGAAATCGATACAATCTCAGTGGTCGTATTGTCATCATTGTAATAAACCTCTTATTGTTAATTTCAAGCAGAATTTAACTAAGGAAAGTTCTAATTATTCGGTTAATAAAAGCATTCACTTCTCTTTTGAATCGAATTTATTAGATTCTGAATTAAAAACAACACATAGTCTGCTTGATTTTAATACAATTGAGAAAAATAATTTTAAAACTCAATTAG
>JBHLLE010000713.1:0-2673 GCA_048885945.1 Candidatus Hermodarchaeota archaeon
ATGTTAGGTGAAAATAATGAAGAATTTTCAATTTTTCAATAGTGAGAATTAAAATAGGAAATCTAAGCATACTCTACTATTATGTATTTAAATTTTAGAAGAAGATTTTTGTAATTACTCATAACCACTTCTTTCTTTTAAAAAATAGTAACATTGTAATCGCAATAAGTATCATTACAATTATTAATATGGGATACGCTTCAGGGATTTTAAGTTCAGGCATATACAAGAAATTCATTCCGTAGAATCCCGCAAGAAATGATAAGGGAATGAAAATGGTAGAAATTATGGTTAATACCTTCATAATTTCGTTCATTTTATTACTAACGCTTGAAAGATACATATCAAGCATTCCAGAAATAATATCGCGATAATCCTGCAATGAATCGTATATTCTAAATATGTGATCATATATGTCTCTTAAATAAATTCCTAGCTCATCTCCTATAAGATTTGTTTGTTCTCTTTGGAGCTTATTAATAACTTCTCTTAAAGGCCAGACTGATTTACGCAACTCAGTGACTTGTCTTTTTAATTTATAAATTGCTTGTAAAGTCTCAATTTTAGGGTCTTCTATTAATTCTTCCTCAATATCTTCGATAATTTCTCCAATATTTTCTTGAACCACAAAATAATTGTCAATTATTATATCAATTAAGGCATACAGCAAATAATCAGCTCCCATAAAACGGATTCTTCCTTTAAGTGTTTTTATTCTATCAAGTATAGGATTAAAAAGATTTGTTTCTCCCTCTTGAAACGAAATAACATAATTTGTTCCTAATATAAAACTTATTTGTTCAGATGAAAATTCTTGATCTTCGTTCCAAATAAGTTTTTTAAGAACAATGAACACAAAGTCTTCGAAATCTTCGTATTTTGGTCTTTGATAAGGATGTGCTATATCTTCTAATACAAGCGGATGAAATTGGAACAATGTGCCGATATCCTCTATTACTTCTATGTTTTCAATCCCATCTACATTTATCCATCTTACATACGAATCCTCAATTTCTAGGATACTCTTATCTATCTGTTTCTTTTTTTCAATTTTAAATTCACTTTTATTGTAATCAATAATAGTGATTTTTGTTTCTTTTATTTTTCTCTCTTCGGGATACACTAAAGTCCCTGGCGGAAGTCCTATTTTTTGAGAACTTCTCTCGCGTTTTCTAAACATGATATCTCATTTTTAATTCAATGAAGTAATTTTAATCTTAAAAATAAGTCAATTATCTATGTAATTTCTAGGTTTCTATCTAATATAAATTCCTATTTATAAAATTCAAAAATTATTAAAATGTCAAATATTTTGAAAAAACTTTTGTTTTTTAAAAATAGGGTATAATTATTAAAAAGATCTCTATAACAAATTTCTTGTAAAGAAAAAGAACGAATATGTTAATGGAATTAATGGAAAATCCCATTTTTGGCTTAATTATTCTTCCATTGTTTATATTTTTTTCTAGAGTGGCAGACGTTAGTCTTGGAACTTTAAGAATTGTCTTTATTTCTCAAGGAAGGCGTAAATTAGCCCCTTTCGTTGGATTTTTTGAAGCACTAATTTGGCTTATTGCTTTAGGTCAAATTTTCAATAATCTAACTAACATATTGTATTATGTAGTTTATGCGTTAGGATTTGCAGCGGGAAATTATGTTGGATTAGTAATTGAAAATAAAATTTCTTTAGGTTTATTAAGTCTACGTTTAATTTTTGAAGAAGAACCTGGCAAATTAGTTAGAGCTTTAAAACAACAAGGTTATGGATTAACTGTATTAACTGCAGAGGGTTTAAAGGGAAATGTTAAATTAATGATAATGATAATTAAACGAAAAGACAAATCTCAAGTGCTTGAAATTATAAGAGAAAATGCACCAAACGCATTTGTTTCAGTTGAACAGGTACAATCGGTTAAAGGAGGAATTTTTCCCGGAGCACAGACTACGAGATGGAATTTAATAAGCCGATTGAAAAAGAAATAGATAACTATGTCATTTCAGTCGTAAGAAAAGTTAAAATTGTTGATTTAACAGAATCTATATTGATTGCTGCGACAATAAGAAGATTTCTCGGTTTATAGGTTATTATTTTTAAAATAATGAAGAGATTGGAGCATTTTTTAAATGATAAAGTAATTTAATCCATATTTTTTAATGAATTTTACTATTCAATTTATTAATCTTTTTTCTTTTCTTGCTCGATGCTTATTTTCAATTTATTTATTTCCATTTTTTTTTGTTCAATTTCTTCTCTTAATTTAATACACTCTGATTGAAGTTCTTCGATATTCTTTGTTTTTAGATGGTAAAGTTCTTTATCTTTAAAATCTAATTCATTTTTTAAATCGTTTATTTGTATTTCTTTTGAGGATAAGTTATTCTGTAGATTTTTTAGTTCATCCTCTTTAATTATTATTTCCTGAAACTCAAGTTCAATTTTATCCATATCAATTAATTCTTCAATTCTGGTTAAATATCTTCTAATAGGATTAAGTTTTAAGTCATGTTCTTCTTCTTTTTTGAAAAATAAAGCTAAGTTACTTTCTTCCCCAAGTTTAATTATAATAATAGATATATTATCAGTTTCAAAAATCATTTTTTTATATTCCTTTAAAGTTAAATTACATAGATTGTAAATTCTTTGTAAATGATTTATTAATTCTGCCAGATTTT
>JBHLLE010000714.1:0-2320 GCA_048885945.1 Candidatus Hermodarchaeota archaeon
AGGTTCAGATCTAGGATAATCACCTTGACCTGAGCAACTATAATTGATGTTAACTGAGTCGCTGCCCTTGAGTTCTATAATTTTTACTTCCATTTCAGATCCAGCCATTTCGTAAGGAAGGTCAAAATTCGTTTCAGTTAGACTAAAACCTTCTGGAATTTTATCTTTAACCACTATATTTTCTAATTCTACATCGCCTTTATTCTGAACTCTAACAGTAATATTAAATTCTCCCTCAGTTAATCCGGGCTTAATACTTTTGAGAGTTTTGAGTTTACGAGCAACATATTTTATTTTAATTACGGGTTCTTCTGGAGGGCTTATTATAAACTCTTTACCTTTCACAGGAACATTTGCTTTAATTTGAACTGGTGTATTATAACGTACTTCTGGTTTTGGGTTTTTTGCTAAAAGAGGATAACTCATAATAATTTCTGAGTCGGGAGGGACTTGTTTCTCTAACGCTTTTAATTTAATTAAAATGGAATGCTTCGAATCGGGATTTTGATCATTTGGTTCAATTCCAAAATTTTCTATAAAATCCTCTCTCTTTTGAATCTCGATTGTTCCTTCTGGATTTTTTAGCTCAATTTTAATATCTTTTTCTAAAGGAGGAATAAAATCAGGAGGAATTTCGTCGATAATTTCAAGACTATCAAAAGTCGACGTACCTTTATTAGGTATACTATTGATTATATTCATATCTGTATTCGCATATGCAGCTACTTCTGGTGGATTAATTGTCTTATGGACCTCAGCACTCAATACGGGATAAAAAGTCGGTTCCTTAATAATCTCTCCAATTATCCTCGTAATAACTGCAAATAAAGGCGTAAAGACGATTTCAGATTCCAATTCTGGCACATTTGCAGCCTCTATTGGAAAATCTCGATCCCAAGTTGCGTCAGGATCTAACTCAATATTTGGATTTTCGTCAACAACAGTTTCTTCCCCAGTTGGAATTTTATGGGAGACTAAAACTTGTTCTAATTTTACTTTAAATTCAGAGTCATTAATAAATTCAACATTACAATCCCATGTTCCTGGATTCGTACCCTCATCTCTTGTAACGCCGCTCATAGAATCTGTTTCTCCGCGAACTACTGGATTGATCATTGTTAACTTCTTATTATCAATTAAATAGTTAACCTTTAAACCACCAAGAGTTTGCTCTTTTCTCTCTTTAGCTATAACAGTACAAAAGATCTCAATAGTTGCTGTTTCCTTGGCATCTAAACCTTGTATTTTCCAACTTAAAACCTTTTTTCCTTCTTCTTCAGTTTGCTCAGCTGTTCCGATACTAGGAGATTTAATTTCGATGTTTTGAAGGATTTCTGGAAGATCTCTGATTAGTGTAATTTCAGTGAATGGAACATCTAAAGTGTTTGTTAAAGAAAGCTTCAAGTTGCATTTATTAGCATTTTCGTAAAGAAACGCATTATTAGCTACAACAGATATATCTCTTTCGGCGTCAAATACTTCTAAGACCTTTAAGCAAGGTTCTTTTACATTTTGAATTTCGTAATCTCGTTTGTATTCTTGATTCGGATTTATTGACCCTACATTTAATGCCTTTTCGAGATTTGTGTTTATAACCTCTTTTAAATCGCATGTTATATTCCACAATCTACTTTTGTCCGAAGAATTTTTTATCATTAAAATCCCGTTAGCTTTTATCTCTTTAATATTATGATCTTCAGTGGCGCCAATTCCAGTAGGTGCTAATATGATGTTTTCATAGTCAGTTATATCTACTACGATCAAATTTTTTAATTCAGTCATATTGATTTAAACCTCAAATTTTTATTTTTGAGAAAATTTTGCAACAAAATTATGGTTTTTTGTAAAATAAAATTTAATATTTAATATATTAGGTAAATATAAGTGTTTCGAGATACAAAGTCATTTTAAATAGGATTTGTTAACGAATATTAAAATTCAATTACAAATTATTTACTAAACATTCCCTCTTTTTATGCTAAACGAATATTTCTGGTCAATTATAGCAGAATATAATTCTCTGATGAGTAACGCCATTAAAGGACCAAATTGCATAGATCCAAAAATATGTAAAGGTGATTGTTGTTCAATTCAAATCGATGTGCCCAAGGTTTTAGCAAAAGAATATATAAAAAGAAAATATGCAACAGAAGAGGATTTTGTTCGAAGTAATATTTTTAGTTTTCAGTTAAGATTTGATGAGAAAACAGGTAAATGTTTTCTATACGATAAAGAAATTAATGGATGTAAAGTTCATAATTCTGGAATAAAACCCCCACAATGTTGGATATATCCTACTGGCTTTTCTAATCCAGAAAAT
>JBHLLE010000714.1:2330-2672 GCA_048885945.1 Candidatus Hermodarchaeota archaeon
GATTTCATCCAACGAAAGTAGGATTTGGGAAAAACACGACTTTAGTCTTGTCAGGAATCCAGAAAATAAGATAATTAGCTGTAAACGCGCAAAAGGCTGGGAAATCATTAATTCTAAAAAAGCTCAAAAAGCAGAAGAACTCTTAAAAATATATAATTTCTTGTGCCAGATTGAAGCAAATTCAGAGCTAAGAAAAATAAGAAGTAGAATAGGAAAACAGAAAAAAAAAATTAATAAGGTGAAAATTAAAAAATTAAAATTGGAATTGTTAAAAATAGCTCCAAGCCAATTAGGTGGGTTTAAAGATTGTTGGGATAAAGTAAAACCTTTAGCTGCTGAAGG
>JBHLLE010000715.1:0-2665 GCA_048885945.1 Candidatus Hermodarchaeota archaeon
ATAGAAATGTGTAGTTATACTTAATTAACATCTAAAAAATAAACTAAATTTAACTAAATTAAGAGTGGAGGAATGAATATGGCTAAAAAGAAAGCACCTGCTAAGAAAGCTGAAAGTTATATCGCAAAGGCTCCAATTAGACGCTTGATGAAAAAAGAGGGAGCAGATCTCGTAGCAGCAGAAGCTTTAGATAAATTAATCGACTTCCTAGAAAAGAGTGCAGCTACTGCAACTAAAGATGCTATTAAAGTTTGTAAAGCGGACAAACGTAAGAGAGTGACGGCATCAGATATTAGAGCTGCAACTCGGTAAATGGGACTTCAGTAGATCTTTTGACCAATTTAATTGAAAATTCTATTATTTTTTTTCTTTTTTTATAATTTTAATAGTTCTCAAAGAACTCTCTTGTTAAATATTTATTAATATTACTTTCCAATTTCTTTTTTACAGCATCCAGTCCCTCTGGTAATACTCGTGTTTCTCCTACAATATCTATAAAACCAAGTTCTGATCCATATCTAGGCACGATATGAAAGTGAAGATGTTCAATACTCCCTCCAGCATCTCTTCCTTCATTCATACCTATGTTATAACCTTTTGGGTTATATAAATCATTTATTAATAGTTGTAAACCTTGGATTGTCCGAAATATATGGATAATCTCAGATTTAGTAAGTTCGAGGAAATTTGTCTTATGTTGGGAAGTAGCAACCATTAGATGGGCAGGATTATAGGGATAAAGGTTAAGTACTACAAAACAAATATTATCTTCATAAATTTTAAGCGAGGTAACTCTTTCATCATTGTTCCGAACTGAACAAAGAATACAATCGACATTTGGCCTTGCTTTTCCTTGGACATAATCTAATTTGCCAAGGGCTTGTAACCATTTTTTAAAGATTTTTCTCACCAATGTGATCTTTAACTCTATTTATGAATATAAAGAAAAGTTGGAATCTGAATCAAAATCTTTAGATTTTAAAAGATCTTCAGGTTTTATTTTACCCGCACAATATTCCGATAAAATGATGTTACTATAAGCTGCGCAATTAAAAACCTTTCGAACGGTTTTGAAAAAAGAATTCTTGGAAAAAACTTCATTTACATCAAGAAAAAATTGATCAATTATTTCAAATCTATAATTTTTTATATCTATTCTAAAAAACACATCTTTCAAGAGAAATGATTTCCTTAAATCCATAAAAAAATTTATTTTTTTATTTTGGTCTAAAGAATCTAAAGCTTTTACATGAGGCTTAGAAATTTGAATACCTAAACTTACAATGATTAGGTTTTTATTTTTAGGTCGAAATACAACCATACTTCTGCCCACTGGTCGTCCTAATGGATCCTTTCCAGGAGGGAATATAAATTGAAATCCAAAATCTACTTTTGGATCAGAAATTTTTTCTCTTAATAATCCTTCATCGAGTAAATAATCATGTATTAATTGTTTGATCTTATTATCTTTAACGGACATAATGATTCAGTAATGATAAGAATGAAATGAATTTTATATTATTTTCCAAGGAATTATTTCTTTTTTCAAGATCATTTAGAATGTTAGTTTTTATATTAGTATTTTCCTCGAGGCCTTTCTTGAGGTTCAATCCCCGCGGATTCTAATACTTTTATATTACTTATTAAATCTTCCAAGGGTGTACAATATATAACTTGAAGAGTTTCAACATCGACGTAAATCTTACCTACAATACCTAAGCCCAATAATTGGTTATCCTTATTAACAAAAGTATGGTCTATGTTCATTTTAATGGCTTGCTTTCCCCCTTCAAGTTCCACTAATGATGGTTGACAAGCAGTAAAACCCGGACCTCGATTTTGAATTAAATAATTCGCTAAAGCATAATCTAATTCATCATTAATTTCTCCTTCCTCTTGAATGATTTTTATTATACTCGGATCTTCCATCATAATAAATTTTCTTTTATTTAGATTAAAATGAGTAGAACTAGTTTTTATTTTTTTTGTAAAGTAAAAAATTTTTAAAAAAAAGTTAGAAGATTTGCCTTGATTATTAATGTATTCTTCTTATATCAGCCAAATCTAAAAAATTTGTTTGAGATATGTCTCTTTTATTAGTCTTTCTCCTCTAAATTGACCTCGTCTACACTGTGCAAGGCACAGTTCATAGTTCCCAGAACATCAGTTACTTCCTCAAGTGAAAGATTAGTCCCTTCAATATTCATATGTAAAGATGCTGTCTTTTGATCTAATTCATCAACTTTAATGCGGACTTTTGTCACTCCATTAATTTTCATTAAAGTGCGGGCAACTAAATCCACTCCTGGTTGATGTGGTTTCAAAATATCGAGATAATACTCTACTTTCATTATTTTCTTTTAAACCCTTAAGTGTAATTATACAATAATCGTTTAAGTGGAAAATGTATTGATATTTTATATTTTTTTTTTCTAATTTATAAAAGTTTCTTAATTTCTTTAATTAATTCTTGAGGTATTTCGTTTAATTTAATTAGTTTATTTGCTTTTTGGAGTATTTCAAAATAAGCTGAGTTAGAAAGAATTGCTATAGAATATGCTCCAAAATTGATTGCCGCCTCAATATCGCGAATATTATCCCCAATTACTAAGATTTCATTAGAACTTACATTTAAATGTTCACAAATTCGAGTTAAATGATCAGG
>JBHLLE010000716.1:0-2659 GCA_048885945.1 Candidatus Hermodarchaeota archaeon
ATGGACTCATTAAACAAAAAACTATCAGGAAAATAATCATTATCTTGATTAAAACAAAGATACTTTTAATAAGAAATTAGTTTGGATTGCTATATTTTTCTTTATTATCTCTTGGACTGGACTTTATATCGTATTAACCATGTTACCCCTATATCTTTCACTAGAACTCAATTTGGATATTAGTCTAGTTGGTATTGCAATGTCTATAAGTTTTATAAGTTTCATTATTGGAAGTGTAATTTCAGGTCCCATTTTAGATAGAATATCGCGAAGAGTAAGTCTAACTATCTCAATTATTATTTTATCTATTATAATTTTACTTATTTCGTTAATTCAGGATTTTTCTACAGCATTATTCTTTATAATTCTTGCGGGTCTCTCATGGGGTATTTTTAATATAGCTATTATGATGTTAGCTATGGATTTATGTAAAAAATCAATTAGTTCTACCACTTATTCTATTTATGCGAGTATTATAAACCTTGGTAATACAATCGGAGTTATATTTGGTGCGATTTTAGTAGTAATATATGGTTTTCGTCTTACATTTATTTTTGCGGGGCTTATAGTATTATCTACACTAATATTTGTCTTTTTTATGAAAGGAACAGAAATGTTATTTAAGGAATAGTAAATGAGATTTTTCAGAAACCCTAATTTTTTTGATTTCTTGAACCCTAAAAATTTTATCCATTAACAATAATTAACGAATGAATAATCATATATGCAATATTTTTTAGTTTTCTAAGTTAGAAAAGGGTTGCAGCAAAAGTTATAAACTAATATACAGTGATGAAGTATTATCAATAGTATTTGAATTAAAAACATTAATTATAC
This sequence comes from Candidatus Hermodarchaeota archaeon, assembly GCA_048885945.1. Taxonomy (GTDB): domain Archaea; phylum Asgardarchaeota; class Lokiarchaeia; order Sigyniarchaeales; family SOKP01; genus LW40-45. The sequence goes on from JBHLLE010000716.1 coordinate 838, forward strand.
TAAAATTAAAATTATGAATGAAAAAGTAAACGGTTTGCAAAATAAAAAGAAAAGAAACCTATCTGAACAAAAAAACTTTCGCTATTTAATTTTTGGTACAATTTATTTACACCAAGGCTTTATTGAGGTTTTTATGTATATCTACATGGCGTTGTATCTAATAAGTTATGGAGTGAGCATTCTTTACATAGGATTAAGTATAGGTATTGGAACCGCTCCTTGGATCATAAAACCTATATATGGTCTCTTAACTGATCGCAAGGTAAGTAGAAAATGGGGGCGAAGAATTCCCTACATGCTTGTGGGAAGCTTTTTTAGTGCTATTTTATTTTTTATGTTGATTCCAGTAAATCCAAATACGGCATGGGTAGTATTCCTTTCCATTATTATAGCAGCAAATTTTTTTAATGCTATATGTGATACAGCAACTGATGGTCTGGTGGTAGATAGTACACTACCCGAAAAGCGAAGTACTGCTCAGAGCGTGTGTTGGGGTTCTAAATTTGTAGGATATGTGACGGCAGCCATCTTATTAGGATTTATGATTGAAATTTTCGGTTGGGGTCTCTATTTTCTTTTTATGGGTTTATTTTTACTAATGCCTATACCAATGCTATTGATATCTCGAGAAGCTAGCTACGAAATTCCCGAAAAATTTCCAACGCAAGATTTAAAAGATACTTTTAAGGAAAAAGTCATATGGATTGCTATTTTTTTCTTTATCTTATCATCGGCGGGATTATATGCAGTTTTATCTATGTTACCTTTATTTCTATCTCTAGAACTCAATTTGGATTTGAGTCTTGTTGGTATTACAATGTCAGTTGGTTATGTAAGTTTTGTTATAGGATGCTTAGTTTCAGGTCCCATATTAGACAGATTATCGCGAAGAATAAGTCTATGTATACCAATAATTCTTCTCTCTATTATTTCCGTCCTTTTTTCATTAACTCAAAACTTCACTATAGCATTAGTCTTTATGATTTTTGCGGGTTTCTCATGGGGTATTTTACAAATATCTGTGATGACATTGGCAATGGATTTATGTAAAAAGTCAATTAGCGCTACCACCTATTCTCTCTATATGAGTATTTTAAACCTTGGCAACACAATTGGTGTAATTATTGGTGCAATTTTAGCAGAAGTTTATGGTTTTCGACTTACATTTGTTTTTGCTGCACTTATCGTATTATCTACACTAATACTTGTCTTTTTTATGAAAGGCACAGAAAAATTGTTTAAGGAATAGTAAAAGGGATTTTTTCAAATCCCTCATTTTTTTAATATCTTCTTTATAACTTGAAAATTTTATTCTCATTACATTTAATATATATTCTAATTAGAAATTATTTCAATCGTGGTTTAAAGTTTTAAATTAAAAAGATAAAGGTAAATTCTTTTCAATTCTTCATTAGAAGATCTATGAATATTGTTATAATGAATATCTCAGATTAGATCAAATTTGAGTAAATATATAATAAGATATTTTCATTTCATATATTAGGTATTCTCTAATAAAAATTAGAATATTGCTTTTATTAAGAATATTATATTTTAATTAAAATTAATGGGTTTATAGGGATATTACAATGATTACTATTGAGATAGTCTGTCCAATTTGTAAAAATAAAGGACGTATTGAATTATCTAAAAATTCTTTAAAAGATTTTTCAAGAGGGATTTTAGCGATTGATATAAAAGAAAATTCAATCTGTAAAGATAGTTTTATTGCATATATAGATAAAGATCTAAAAGTAAGAGATTATTTTATAGTGGATTTTCAAGTTGAACTTCCTGAGATTATTCTTGATAAAGATAAGAA
>JBHLLE010000717.1:0-2658 GCA_048885945.1 Candidatus Hermodarchaeota archaeon
ATAAAACAAATTTTTAACAGGAATGAAATTATGAGTACACCATTAACTCAATATGATGTTCTAAATGGAGCACTTGCTTTAATATTCGTTATCATTTCTTTATTGGTGGGTATTAGAATATTTTTTAAATATTTTACATTAAAAAGAAGCGAACTAATAACTGTCGGCTTAGCTTGGATTTTTTTATCTAGCGGATGGTGGGGAGCGGCATTTTCTTTTTTATCGATAATTATATTCAACTATTCAATGGATCCAATTTTATATATGTTTTCAGGAAATATTTTTCTTCCAGTAGCAGTTACATGTTGGATATATTCTTTCGCTAGTATGGTTTACCCGAACATTAAAAATAAGATTATGATGATTACTCTTATAATATGTGTCCCTTTTGAAGGGTATCTAATTTTCCTTCTTATTTTTAATCCCAACGCAATTGGTACGATTATAGGAGTATTTTATTATCGACCAAACATTTACATTTTAGCTTTTCAGATCTTTGCTATTTTAATCTCTTTTATAACTGGAATTATGTTTAGTAGAAGATCCTTACAATCTGAAGATCCGAAGATTCGACTCAAAGGAAAATTTTTACTTATAGCCTTTATTTCGTTTACACTAGGAGCAATTATTGATTCTTCATTTGCTGCAAATTCAATCACATTAGTAATAGCAAGAATAATTTTAGTATTAAGTGCGTTTGAGTATTATTTTGGATTTTTACTTCCAGAAAAACTAGCTGATTGGTTATTAAATAAGTAATGTTTTATTTTTTTTCTTTATTATTTAGATAAATTATTTAAAATTTCTTCCTATTTTTTAAATTATCTTATTTTAGTTTCTTATAAAGACTTTAAAAGGAAAATTAAATATAAACCATTGATCATATGAAAATTCCTAAATGTATGAGCACACAACATCCTGATAATGTTAATCCTCCCTTTTTCACAAATACCTCTGAAATTGGAGGAGAGGATGAGATTATAGAAGCATATTATGCATTTTCACATTTAGGGTGCGATGAGCAAATGTGGGATTGTGAAGGAAAAGAAATTGATAACTATGTAATTAAAAAACTCCTAACAAAATATAGAGTCTTTTTTGACGAAAAAAGGTTAGGAAAAGATATATTTATTACCTTGAGGGTTCCTAATCCAACCATCGAAAAAGCAGAAGCAAAAATTTTAATGGAAACTTTAGAAAGTATTCCACGTTCTTTTGATGCTTCCAATCTAATTTATAAAGACGATATATCTCCGATATTTGAAGTTATTTTACCAATGACAACTTCGAGCACTTGTATTAATCGAGTTTATAAATATTATCGAGATTTTGTGGTAGGAAAACAATATGAAACTTTCCAAGGAGGAGATATTACGATTGCAGAATGGATCGGTAAATTTGCACCCGAAACAGTTAATGTGATTCCTCTAGTAGAAGATATGGAAAGTATGCTAGATGCACACAATATTTTAGAAATCTATTTAAAAGACAAGAGTCTGGAATATCAAAGAATATTTTTAGCTCGATCTGATCCTGCATTGAATTATGGTTTAATATCTGCTGTGTTAACTAATAAAATAGCACTTCAAAGAATTTTTAAATTATCTGAAAAAATTAATATTCCATTATATCCAATCATTGGCGTTGGTTCTGCTCCTTTTAGAGGAAATCTTAGACCCGAAACGATTGATAGAGTATCAAAAGAATATCCAAGCGTTCAAACATTTACAATTCAATCTGCTTTCAAATATGATTATCCCACTGAAGAAGTCATAAAAGCTGTTAAAACGATTAAAGAAAGAACTAGAAAGCGCCCCTATTTCATTGATGAGCAAAAATGTTTAGACGTAATTAAAAAATATTCTCAGGAATATTCAAAACAAATAATAGTTTTATCCCCTCTTATAAATAAAATCGCTAAATATGTTCCAAGTAGAAGAAAACGAAAATTACATATAGGATTATTTGGATATTCACGAGAAATGGGAGATAATATTGTATTACCCAGAGCAATTACATTTACTGCTGCGCTTTATTCTATAGGAATACCCCCTGAAATTTTAGCTTTAAATGTGATATCTGATAAAGATTTTGATATCATTAGAAACTACTATATAAATTTTGAAGATGATTTAAAGGATGCGTTAAAATATTATAATCCAGAGCCAGGTTTTTTGTCAAAGGATATTGAATTAAAAATTAAGGAGTATGATTTTGATTTTGAACAAGACGAAGAACATAAAAAGATTACTGATCATGTTATCGCATCTACAAAAAAGGTTAAAGTCGTTGATTTAACAGAACAGATTCTTATTGCTGCGACTATTAGAAAATTTCTCGGCTAATCGATTAGATTTATAGTAATTTAATAAAATTAACTTTAAATAATATTTATCCTTTGTAAGAGTCCTGTTATTAAAATTGGCAAAGCAATAGTAGCGTCGCACCAAACGCTAATATATCGAGATTCTAGCGAATATTTTCCCCAAGATTTTGATTCTGAGATAGTACATCCTGATAAACCACCATCATACTCCGTAGCAGTATGTATTCTTACTGAATAATTATATCCCATTGTCTCTGTTTCTATTTCTCCAATTTGATCGAGTAGAGGAAAAATCTGTTGAGCCCAATTCCTAGGAACCCCCCCTCCTATTA
>JBHLLE010000718.1:0-2649 GCA_048885945.1 Candidatus Hermodarchaeota archaeon
AAGGAGTCCAAACTCATGAACTCCGGGAAACTTTTCGCATATTGTTTTACCTAGTAATTCATTTCGGGTTATTTGGTCCGCCTTTTCAGCTGCTTTATTGTAGTCCTTAAACATAAAGTCAGAACCATTTTCTACGGCATCATAAACGGCAACACATTCATTTAAATTTTCAACTAATTCTCTATATCTTTCTTCAGATTCAGTCAATTTTTGGAAATATAACCAGCTACTTAATGAATCACTAATTCGATGAGAAATCTCAGTAAATAAATCCTTTTCATACTTATTCCAAACCCGAGGATGTGAACATTGATGAATACCAAATTGCCAAGGAGATCCAATCTTTGGATAAAAAGCAGTCATGATTGCAGATTTAATATTGAATTGTTCCCATGTTTTTCCTGGTGGCCATTCAAAATCCTCACCTGGACCATATGTAATTGCACTAGAAGATTCTAATAAACGTTTATAAGTTTGAAGAACCTCAGGTTGCATCGGTAATTTTTCTCCAATCGAAAATGCTCCTGGATACTCTGGTTTAGTGGCTTCCATAGGAATTTCCCAGTATTCTGCTTCAATATCTAATGGATACAGTAAAAAGGCTCTATCACAATCAAAAATTTTAAGAACTGCATTTAGGAGTAAATTCAAAAGTTCATTAAGGTTTTGAGAAGTGTTAATAGAAGAATTAATAATATATAAATTTTTAAGGAATTTTGTGTATTTTTTATCTCTTTTTGCAAATTCCTGTTCTTTCTTTTTTAATACGTTCCACATATTTTCCGTGAATAAGGTTAGTTGCCTAATGTCGGTCTGATCGTAGGGATCATCTTTATTACCAACACCTAATATCGCTACAATCTTTTCTCCATCAAATACCGGAATACTCATGTGTCTTATTACCGGAAAATGTCCTTCTGGATAGCCTTTTTTATTTGGGATACTTTGATAATCATTATGTATTACAGGTTTTCTCAATCGAAACGCGTCTGCCCATATTCCAGCTTCTTCAATTGGATAATGCGCAACCTCCTCCGTATAGCATTGTTTCATAACATTTTTTGACCATAAATATAATTGAATAGTTTTCTGATCTTCGTTAACAAAATGAAAATATCCCACATTGCTATTGGTCAATCTAACACATTCTTCTAAAGCAAATTTTGTAATCTCTTTTTTTGAAGCACTTTTCATCTGACTAAATTTTAATAAACTATTAAGTCGATCATCGTCTAATTTTAGAGCTTTAACTTTTTGCCCAAGCTCTAAATTTAGTTTTTTTAATTTTTCTTGAGATAATTTTAACGCCTCCTCTGCTTTTTTACGGCGCGTTATATCTTCACCGGAACTTAGGGTTCCAATAATATTTCCATCCTCATCATATAATAAGGCATTATGCCATGCGATGATTTTTTGTTTACCATTTTTAGTAATAATAGGATTTTCGTAAAATTCAATTGGTTCTAGTTCTCCATCTATTAGTCTCTTGAACGCTTCATAGACCTCTTTTTTTCTATTTTCTGGAACGCATAATTCAAACCAATTTTTGCCTATAAGTTCTCCTTCTTTATATTCGAGTACATCGTAACCTTTTTTATTCATTAAAGTGATTTTACCCTCTCTATTTAATGCAATAATGATAACACCAGCTAAATCTAAATATAATTCCTCTTTTTCTTTTTGTTTTTTCAAATCTCGCTCTGGTTTCTTATGTCTTGTAATTATTCCAATAACTTTTAACACTCCATTTGAAGTAACTAATTGACCTTTTAGTGAGACGGGAACAAAAGAACCATCTTTATGCACAACCTTATTTTTTATGGAGATAACTTCTTTTAACTTAATTTTTCCCATAAAATCCTTTTTTATTCTATCTAAATAGTCAGGATGTATAAACTCGCAAAAATCTTTCCCGATCATCTCATTGGGATGAAATCCAAATAGATTATAACATTGAGGACTAATATCTTTAATAATTCTATTTATATCTAACTCAATAATCACATCATCAAGTAAATTAATTACATTAAGATATTTTTCTATGATTAATGAAGCTTTTTTTTCAAAAAGATCATGGTCTTTTAAAATACGCATAAGTTAATACCTCTTCTTAATTAAATTCTACAATATAATCAACTAACAATATTAGTCTATTTTAACCCTCTCGTTTAATATAATGAAAAATGTATTTAACCATAAAGGTTGATTTAACAAAAAATAAGAAATCATGCCTTTATTTAAGTGTTTGTACAAATTTGAGAAAAATAATTAATACTGAATATTTTTAGGTAAATATTTCGAAAATTAATCTCTGGTCTGTCAGATTAATCGAATAATAATAATCGAGATAATTAAAATTGACGAATAATAAAGATATTAATACAAAGGAGCAACATTGCAAAGAATTAAAAGAAATTAAGAGAAAAATAATGAAAATTCCTTACGAATGTCAGATTTGTAGTAAAAAAATAAATATTTTAACAGGGTATATCTGTCCATTACCTTAAATTCGGTATGTTAGACTATTCATCTAATACTTTTTTTAAATAAATTTATTAATTAAAATATAGCATGATGATTGAAAGAATTTAATATCTTATTATATTATTAAAATTATTGGATATTACTGCTTCATAAGAAGATGGATTT
>JBHLLE010000719.1:0-2648 GCA_048885945.1 Candidatus Hermodarchaeota archaeon
TTTTTTCAAGGATTTAGATATTTTTTTATCTTGTTCTAAAAATATGTACTCCCCTTCCGTATTTTTTTCTTTTAACGCAATTTCTTCTAAAATTAGAGGACTATCTTTTTCTAGGTAATAAGTTTCGTTAAAATCGATTTTATTTTTTGTGTAATAGTTTACATTAAGATTTTCTCTTTGATTCGTTTTTGAATTAATAACTACGTATTGATCCGAATCACAAACATCGTCAAGAAACTTGACATTTTCCAACTTGCCAACGATCATTTCGTTAGTAATTTTATTTTTAAAAATAAAATCTTGATTAATGTCAAATTTATAGGCTTCTCTTCTATTTAGGTTTTCAAAAACTACTGAAATATCTTCAACATCGAATTTTTCCTTAAACTTTTCGTTAGCTATAAGTTTAAATGCTTTACGGGCGTTCTGGAACTTTTTAGCGTATCTAATCTGTTTTTTACTACTTAAGCAGATAAATGGCAGAAAAGCTTCTTTACATGGAGATAATTGATCTCCTAAAAGAGCTGCGATTCTAAAATACGAAGGGGGATGTGAATTCATAATGTTAGCTAATAGTGACCCTCTTGAGGGTTTTATCATCGATTTATAAAGGTATTGGGCGGTTTCGTTGTAATCTAAGAGTTGATTATCTCGAGTTATCTTTTCATCGCATAAAAGCATAGTATTTAAGCCAAATTCGCGACCAGTAACATAAAAGCTTTCTAAATTGTACAATGCTTTAGCGAGTTCTTTAGAATAACCTGCTTTTTTAGCTTTTAAGTCTGCTTTAGCTTCTAAATATCTGACGAAAATAAAAAGTATAATAAAAATTAGGATATTGAAAAAAATAAAATAGATCATAGGTATTTGAGGATCGCCAAAAGTATAATCGTAATAAGTAGCAGGAAATCCAATAACCATCCGAATAACTAAATCTATAGTTGCGATAACAGTCAAAATAAGCGTATGTCTTCCTTTAGTATGAGCTAATTCGTGAGCAACAATTCCTTTTAATTCGTCTTCAGGTATTTGATCTTTTGATTCCGCTATAATGGCAATTCGTTTATCAAATACTGCCCCGTAAGCCATAGCGTTTAATATAGGATAGGTGCCAAATCCCACTTTCACTTTTCCTTTAATTCCTATGTCTTTTTTAACGTTTTCAACTAGATCTAAAAGATACTCGTCTTTAACTCTCTTAATTCCCAACATTTTATCCAAAATAGGACCTGAAATAAAATATACCATCCAGTTAACTCCAATTAACATAGGATATATTAATTCAATTTCTAGGGGACCGAGAGGAGTATGAATATTAAAATCAATAGGAGTATATTGATTTACAAAAATTACAACAAGCCAGGCAATTATGTACAAAAATAATGTTAAATAAGCAGGACTCATAAATCTCCATACTACAATATATTTCCTTCCAAATAATAAAAAACCCAATAAGAGAATAATCCAGAACGAAAAAGCAAACGCGGTATTTATGAAAAATGGATCCTGCAAAAAAGCAGAAACTAATCCTGCTACAAAAATGATATTATATGTCACTAAAGAGATTATTAAAATTTTATTAATAATGGGATAATCTTTTAATTCGTACACTCCAAACCATAAATAAATACTAAACGAGCCCATTATAGACGTAAGTAAATCTTTTGTAAAGAAAAAAATCAAAAAGAGAAAGAATAAAATAAATATAATATCACTAGATTCGCTTCTTCGTCCTATTTTAGCCCAATGGTAAAATTCTTGAATAGTTACGGCAAAGAAGAAGATTGTCGGATAAATTGTCCAGTCAATTAAAATTTTAGACCAATCTGGTTGAAAAATTACGAATCCAAGGAAATAAATAATCACTAAAGAACTTAGAACATAAATTATAAATAATAAATACCTAGCAAATTTTCTCAATATTCAAACCTTAATTTTTATTTTATAGATTTATCTTTTACTAATTTTTTAAATTACATTATATTTTTTATTTTAATGATTTATTCAATATGGTCATCTTCTTTGATTTTATTCATTACTCCCCAAAAATACTTAATTGTAAGATAATACCAAATAATTAGCATAGGTAAGTATAATAAAAAAGAAAGAAAAATGTTAATCGGAATACCAACTATAATGAGATTTATGTCTGGATAATTAAGAGACATGATAAAAACATCTACAAATATTAAAAATATTGAACTTATAGTTAATAATAAAATCATCAACCCGATAATCCCTTTTATTCTTGGAAAATAATACAACGCTATTATAGTAGGAACTAAAAAAATTATGACGACTATAACTATTGTTATGATGCTAATATGTCTGAAAGTCCATTGCATAAATAACGTTGCAATAATGGAAAATAATCCACAAATAATGGAAATTACATAAAAATTTTTGACTAAATCTGGTTCTTTTAGGGGACCTTTGGCAAGTATTAGTCTTGGTAAGGTTAATGCTGCGTTTTTTTGGTGAGAAGCTTTTATCCTATCGTCTTCTAACAATATAATATCGTTTCTTTCTGCTTGAATTTTAGAACTTTCGAAAAAGCCACCAACTGAACTAAGAACATAAAAACTATTGAAAATATGAATTAACATAGCACAAAATACGGCTACTTCAATAGAACCAAATAATGCGAT
>JBHLLE010000720.1:0-2646 GCA_048885945.1 Candidatus Hermodarchaeota archaeon
GAGCTAAATCCCCACTAAGCGTGAATTATACGTTTGTAAGAAATACATCTTTTATCGAAAATATTACTATATCCCATATTCATAGATCAGCCCATTTGGACTTGATCAGTGAGAAATTTGGAGAATTGGTAGCATGATTTTTTTCTTTAAATTTCTTTTTTAATTTAAGACTAAATAGGAAGGACCTAATGCAGAGTTCTATTATACTAATAATGATGATCTTCATACAGTTGGAGGAACTTTATTGTATACTAGTAGAACTGTGCAAAATTAGAAAACCTAACTAGGATTTAAAAACACGACCCTTCTACCTCCTGCAATAAATTTTTTGCCCCCTTTATTTATATTAGAATTATTAAATTTCAAAAGTCTTACTCTTTTTATAGCCTAGAATAGACATTATTGAAGAAGAGAGAAATTAACTAAAATAGACGAGAAGGATCTAATTGAAAAAATTACTTATTATTTTTCGTTCGAGCTCGTTGAGTTCTACTCTTATGTCTTTAATTTACTATTCTTTAAGTTTATGATACCTAAATATTACACTTAATAATTATAAGATAGATAATATAATTAGATAAAAAGTAGCTATATGGCAATAATTAGTCATAATTTTTTCTTTAAATAAAAATAATGGATTTAAATCTAATGCAAGCAAAATCTAAAAAAATTACACTTGGGACCAAAGAATGGGCAGATAGTAATGTTAATTGCTACTTTGGATGTTCTAACAACTGTAGATATTGTTATGCTAAGAAGATAGCTATTAGATTTAAAAGGAAAACAGAAGATACTTGGAAAATTATGGATCCTAATACGAAAAACATTAAAAAAAATTATGGGAAACGTAATGGGCGAGTTATGTTTCCTACGTCTCATGATATTACAAAGGAAAGCTTGAACGGTTGTCTAATAGTATTGAATAAACTGATTAAAGCAAAAAATAAAATATTGATAACAACGAAACCTGTCTTTGAGATTATCAAAAAGATTTGCCACATATTTGAGAAAAATAAAGATTTAATTCAATTTCGATTTACTATTACATCAAATAACAACAATATATTGAAATTCTGGGAGCCTGAAGCACCAAAATTTGAAGAAAGGATTGAAGCTCTTAAATATGCTTACATGTATGGCTATAGAACTAGTATTTCAATTGAACCATTTTTAGACAAAAATCCCATCCCATTAATTAGAGTTTTAATACCTTATGTTACGGAATCTATCTGGATTGGGAAGATGAATTACATAAGAATAAATAAAATTCCTCAAAATTTCAAAAATTATTATAGATTAATTCGAGAAGCAAATACAAAAAGAAATTTAAAAATCATTTTAAGAAATCTGAATGTTTTCCCTGAATCAATAATTCAAATTAAAGATAGTATTAAGAATTATTTATCAAATTAGGATTTTTCATTATAAATTAATAAACTAAAATATCTCTCTAAATTTAAAACAAAAATTCATTTATTTAGAAATAAATTTTAAAAATCCAGAATTTCCAGATAAGTAATCATATGTGTGAATCAAAAGAAAAAATTCCAATAATTCGGGTTAAAGAGACAACAGATAAAGCTAAATATGAATTCTTACGCTCTTACTTTACGAGATGGAATCAAATAACTAAATATAATCCACGAGTAATAATAGATACTCATGCAGGATCCGGAAAGGTCGAATATTTAAAAGAGAAAAATGTATTTGGAGAAAAACAAATTGAAGATATATATGGATCTCCATTATTAGCAATTTTAAAGACTTTAACAATCTCAAAAGATCTTACTATTATTTTAAATGAAAAAAATAAGGAAAGATATGATGAGTTAAAAAAATATATTGATAATTTTGAAGAAAATGGAATTCCAATCTTTCAAAAAAAGCAAGATAAATATGTATATAAATCATTAAAAACGGGGAGAAAGAGAAAGGCACAAATCAGTAAACTAGAAAGGATTTTTCCAGAAAAATTTGGATTAAAACCACCAAAAGGATACTATTTAACAAGAGAATTTACAAATGCTAAAATCTATCTCTATAATAAGGATATTGAGGCAATTATTGATGAAATAATATTAAAATATCTCAAGATTATTGAAGAAGATAAGAATTCTATAAAACCTATTGCCTTGTTTTTTGTAGATCCATGTGGAATGATTGGATGGAATGAAGTTATTGAAAAAATATGCAAACGCTCAAAAAAAAAGGAAGGTACTGAATTAATACTTAATTGGTCATGGGAAGCAATTATTAGAAATTTAAATACAGATTATAAAAACTCTGTTCTAAGTAAAATATATGGAATTCCAATTTCAAAAATTAATGAAGTATTTAATGAAATTGAAATAATAGAATTTCTTAACATGTATGTTAAAAAATTAAGAAAATATTTCAAATTTGTTGAGATAATTGGAGTGCCAAGAGAGAGAAGGTTCAAACCAAGATTATCTAAACATAGAAAGTATTTCTTACTATACTGTACAAATAATGAAAGTGGGCGATCATTGGCAGGTTATAAAGCCCAAATAATAAGAGAAAGGATTATTGGATTCAAAGATATTAGGAAATTTGCTTAGAGAATTGTATTTTTATAGTTTAAAATTACCGATTAATTTCTAAAAAAAAAAAGAGTGTGCTTTATTC
>JBHLLE010000721.1:0-2638 GCA_048885945.1 Candidatus Hermodarchaeota archaeon
AACATGAATAATTGAATTCTCGTCAATACTTTTAAACAATAATTTTGCTACTTTTTTTGGATCTATACTCATTATTGCTTCTTCTTTAGTGATTAAACCTTCTTTGACCATATCAACCGCAATTTTAACCGCTGCAGAAGGAGTTCTCTTGCCATTTCTCGTTTGTAAAATATTTAGTTTTCCATCTTCGATAGTAAATTCAATATCTTGCATGTCTCGGTAGTGTTTTTCAAGATTTTCCATTGTTTTTAGTAATTCTTTATAAATCTTTGGAAACTCATCCTTCATTTCTTCTAGCTTCTTAGGTGTTCTAATCCCAGCAACCACATCTTCTCCTTGTGCGTTGGCTAAATATTCACCGAACTTAATATGTTCTCCTGTTGAAGGATCTCTTGTAAATGCAACTCCCGTCGCAGAGTTCCAACCTTTATTACCAAATACCATTGTTTGAATATTGACTGCTGTCCCAAAATCAGGAATATTGTTAATTTTTCTATAGGTTATTGCTCTCCTATTATTCCATGACTTAAAAACTGCTTCAATTGCCAGAAATAATTGTTTAAAAGGATCTTGTGGAAATGGTGAACCAATTTCTTTCTCATAAAGCGCCTTATAATCCGTTATAATTTTTTGTAAATCACTAACTGTCAGATCTGTATCTTGAGCATTTCGACCAAGAGCTCTTTTATATTTATCTAAAATTCTTTCGAATTTTTCATCTCCGATCCCCATGCAGACATCTCCAAACATTTGAATAAAACGTCTCCATGAATCATAAGCAAATCGGGGATTTTCTGTTTGCTCTGCTAATCCCAAAACGCTCTCGTCATTTAACCCCAGATTAAGCACTGTGTCCATCATACCAGGCATACTCATTGGGGCACCAGATCTCACACTTACTAGTAAAGGGTTTTTGATATCACCAAATTTTTTTCCAGTGGCTTCTTCCAATTTTTTTAGATATTCTATAACCGTTGGCTTTATTTCTTTCATTATTTTTTCCGGATTCCCAAAATAAAGAAGACAAGCTTCGGTTGTTATTGTAAAACCTGGGGGGATATTGAGTCCTAAATTGGTCATCTCCGCAAGGTTTGCTCCCTTGCCTCCGAGGAGATTCTTCAATTCCTTTTTTCCTTCGTTAAATCCATAGACAAATTTCTTGTTTTCAGTTGTTGTCATTTTTTTTAACCAAAATCGTAATAATCATCAACTTGATAAAATACAAACAACACGCTTAATTTTTATATTTTACTTAGAAGACTTGTATACAATTCTTATAATAGAAAAGTCTCTAGAATGAAATAAAATTTTCGAAAATAAGTTAAAAGCTGAACATAAATTCAATTATATCTTATTAAAAGCTTCAAGTAATTCCCAAATTCCAGTTATAGTATAATTGGGTTTATATTCACTCTTTTTTATATCTTCTATAGTGGTCTCTCCCGATAATACGCAACAAGTAACAATATCCGCCTCGATCCCCATTCTTATATCAGTATAAAGTCGATCTCCAAAAATAACGGCATTTTTAGGACTTACATCTAATCGTTCCAATTTAAAGAGTATCATTTGTTTATTTGGTTTACCAAAAACTTTAGGCATTCTCTCTGTAGCTTTGCTTAGAAGTGCTGCTATTCCTCCTGCATCTGGAATAAATCCGTTCTCTGTAGGACATCTATTATCGAGATGCGTAGCAATATATGGGAAATTTTTCTTTTGAAGGAAATATGCAGCCTTTACTAAACGTTCATAAGTTAACTCTTGATCAAATGCTAACACTAAAATCTCAGGATTATTCTCAGTTAATATAAAGCCCTCATTTTTAAATTCCTTTTTAAGTGATTGAGTTCCTAATAAAAATACACGTTTAAAGTTACTTTTTTTAAGATAATCTATTGTAGGGTGTTGAGATAAAATGATGTTATTTCGTGTAATATTTAGGTTAAAATCTTCTAATTTTTTTAAGTAGTCTTCTGTTGATTTACTTGAATTATTTGAAAGGAAGAAGAAATCTTTATTGTTTTCTTTCAATAGATCCATTAGTTCTAGAACTCCTTGGAATAATGTATCTCCTAAATAAATAGTACCATCTAAATCGAAGAAAAAGACTTGCTTATTTGTTAATTCGAATACTTTGTCGGTGTGATTGTCCATTTTTGATTTAATAACAATTTTCAATTTAAATTAATAAGAAAAAAAAAGTTAGAAATTACTAATTCTAATAAAATTCTGTATCGATCATTGTTGTAGAGACTACAAGTTCTTGTGCAGCTCTTGTAGCTCTAAGAACTTTAGCCATATCACCTTTAAGTTTAAATTTTCCAGCGAGTAAGCCACGAATTGGATCCAATTCCTTCTTTAAGACTTGTACCCATGCATCATAAGGTCCTGAATAAACATATTCTGCTTCTATTTCCTCACCTTCCTCTAATATTTTAGCTCCTGTACATTCTCCATGGTAAAGCCCAACAAACATCCTAATTTCATGGTCTAAATTTCCGGAAGGCTCTACAATGAAAAGAAAATCGCCTTCCCATCCATCAGGTGGAAACCCTTCTGGTCCTGCGGCATCCTTATAATTAGGATTATCATTAATCGCCTTTTGATATGCTTCAGCCCATTCTGGTGTCCCAAATTT
>JBHLLE010000722.1:0-2636 GCA_048885945.1 Candidatus Hermodarchaeota archaeon
AAGATGAAGATCGCGTTAAAAACTCATCCCAAAAGAATAATTTAAGGATTATATTCCTTTTTATCGTTTATATAATCTCAATGGTTGTAATATTTATTGTATTGTTTTATTTTGAAGTAAATTCATTTCTAATTATTATAATACTAGCTTTCATATCGCTATTAATTTTAGGATCCATTTTAAAACGTAGAAAGCAGAAATCACTTTATTCAAAATTATATCCAGAAAAGAAACAGAATATGATTCAACGTCCACAAAGAAAGTTAGAATTGACTATAAAAGCAGAAGAAGCACCTGTAGAAAAAAAATTTCGAGAAGTGAATTTAAATTTTAAATATCGTAAGACTCTAATCAACAAATGTGAGAATTGCGGAATGATTATAACAAGTTATAAAAAAAATTGCCCTATTTGTGGTAAAGCTATAGAACTGAAAGGAATTATCACGAAATGTAAAAAATGTGGAATGACTATTCCAAAATCAGCGAAAAAATGTCCTGTTTGTGGAACACGTATAACTTAAAAAATGAAAGAATAAATAGATATAAAAATTATTTAGTAAAAATGGTCGTGAAAAAAAAAAGTTCGGCGGTAGGTTTTATATCTGCTGTATATGGCTCGTTAGTAGAAATTAAAGGATTGGAAAATAATGTTCGACTAGATGATTTAATAAAAATTAGTAACCACGATCTTTTATGCGAAGTAATTCAAATCTATTCTGATCGTATTATAGCCCAATGTTTCGAAAACACAAATAGTATAAAATTAAAAGAGAAAGTTGTTACTCTCCATCAGCCTTTATCGATGGAATTAGCACCAGGTTTATTAGCAAATGTATTTGATGGAATTCAAAGGCCATTAGATATAACCTTTGAATATTTTCAAGAAGGGAGATTAAATAGGGGGCTTGAATTTCCATCCCTATCAAGAAAGAAAAAATGGCATTTTATTCCAACAAGGAAAATAAATGAGTTCGTTCAAAGTGGTGATGAAATTGGTATCGTTCAAGAAACTGCATTATTAAAACACAAAATAATGGTACCGCCCAGTCATTCTGGAATTTTATCTTCTATAACTGAAGAAGGAGATTACACAATTATTGATGAAATATATACCCTACGAAATAATAGGAATGAGGAATCTTATTGCATGTTACAAAAATGGCCAGTAACAAAGAGAAAACCTTTTTGTGAAAAAGAACAACCTACCGAGCCTTTAATAACTGGTGTACGTATTATTGATTTATTGTTTCCCGTTGCAAAAGGGGGTACTTTTGCTGTTCCAGGCGGATTTGGAACGGGTAAAACAATACTGCAGCAAAATATCGCTAAGTTTTGCGACGCAGATTTGATTGTATACATAGGTTGTGGGGAACCTGGGAATGAAATTGCCAATGCACTAAAACAATTTAGAGAGACTATTGATCCTAATACTGGACACTCTTTATTAGAACGAATAGCACTCATTGTAAATACTTCAAATATGCCCGTATCCGCTCGAGAATCAAGTCTGTTTTCAGGTATAACAGTCGCAGAATATTACAGAGACATGGGATACAATGTTGCGGTTATTGCAGACAGCATTTCAAGATGGGCAGAATCACTGAGAGAGATTTCAGGTTTGTTAGAAGAAATGCCCGCCGAAGAAGGTTACCCCGCTTATTTACCATCAAAATTGTCAAGTTTTTATGAACGCGCAGGCATCTTTACAACTATAGGACGTGATCCCAACGGAAAAAGAAGAAAAGGGTCTATAACTATTATAGGATCAATATCTCCTCCCGCAGGAGATTTTAGTGAGCCAGTTACATCAGCTACAAAACGGGTTGTTCAAGGAGTATGGGCTCTGGACCCCAAATTAGCGTATCTGAAACATTATCCCGCCATTAGTTGGATAAATTCTTATTCAAATTACCCTGAATATTTAGTAGATTGGTGGGAGCAAAAGGATAAAGACTGGCCTGATATAAAATTAGATTGGTTTGAGTGTAGAAAGCAAGTAAATGAGATTTTATCAAGAGAAAGCGATCTAAAATACATTACTCAACTACTAGGTCAGAAGAATTTAGCTGAAGATCAAAAATTAGAGCTATTTATAGCAAATCTCATAAGAAATGCTTTTTTTATTCAAAATGCTTTCAATATGGTTGATAATTTTACGACTAGTAAAAAA
Organism: Candidatus Hermodarchaeota archaeon; assembly: GCA_048885945.1. Classification (GTDB taxonomy): domain Archaea; phylum Asgardarchaeota; class Lokiarchaeia; order Sigyniarchaeales; family SOKP01; genus LW40-45. The sequence goes on from JBHLLE010000722.1 coordinate 2,171, forward strand.
ATGATGGGACTCATCAAGTTAATTCTGCTCTTATACAATAAAAGCAAATCGCTTATAAAACAAGGTTTTATTATACATGATAGAAAATGTGACCAAATTCTCAATGAGATTATGCGAATTAGCCATTATGTTCTTAATGAAGATATTGAGCCAATTGAAAAGCTGATGAAAAATATTAATAATGAATCTGTTAGTTTGGTTTATATGACTCAACATAAATAATAGTAATATAGGAACTAATCTTTTTCTTTAGTTTAGGGCTTAAACCACTCAAAAAAGTAATAACTCAAAGTTAGGGGATTAGCAATGACAAACTTCTTCCTTACTGATGTAGCCAAACGTCCTGCACGGACCATATCAATAGCGGTTATTTTTGCGTCATGAGGCAAAACATGAGCTATAAAAGGTGAGTGTTCTAATCCTGGTCCTTTTTTATATACTACAAAATCAGCACCAAATTTTAAAC
>JBHLLE010000723.1:0-2634 GCA_048885945.1 Candidatus Hermodarchaeota archaeon
ATTAACTGTTCTAATACCTTATATTTTGGGTGTATAAGATTTTCAGGAGTAGTTTCTTGGCTTTTTTTTAATAAAATGTAAATCTGCCTTAATCTATTTTCATTGGCCAGCATCTTGATTGCCTTGGAACTATTATTTTTTTTTGCTTTTTTATTCATTTCTTCTAAATAGCACATTAAAATATCTAGACCTTGTTGTTCAATTAACTCAATCATATGGTACAAGATTAAAATTTGAGCGTTAACTGAAATTGCACTATATGAGCCTGCTTTTTCCGCGTTTGAATTTAAAGTATTGACTAATTTTTTATTTAAATTAATTAGATCCTTTCTCGTTATTCTATAAAATAATTTTTCTGATTTGACCTCTATAAAATTCAACTGAGAGAGATATTTTAGTCTTTCTTCAATCATTAATCGTAGAATTTCATAGAACCTTTCCATGAGATCTGTTGGTTTTACTCCAATTTTTATTATTTCAAGGTCTTTTATGTAGATCCTAACGTCTGTATCCTCTCTCATTCTTTTATATATGTTTTGTAGAGGAATATGCAAATTATAGCATAATTTACGAATTCTTTCTTTAGATGCTCCTGGAGAAGCTGTTAATGCTAAAATTGTACCGTCAGGATTTTGGTCATTATATTCATCAGCAATGAACGTATAAGGATAATTTCCAAATGCATGATGGCACTCGTCGAATATAATCAGACACACATTTTTTAAGGTATATCTTCTATTCACTAAATCATTTCTTAATGTTTGGGGTGTATAAAATAAAAACTGATTTTTATTAAATAAATCAATTCTATTTTCTGGCTTAATATTTCCAGTTAAAATGCAAAGTTTTTCCTCAGAGATCTTTAAATGTTTCCCAAATATCCTAAAATGTTGGTCAATTAATGGTCTAGTTGGAGCTAAAACGATAATTTTACTCGTTGGGGGATAGTTATCTAAAGTTTTTGCAGCTACAATTATGGCAATGATAGTTTTCCCTAATCCAGTAGGTAAAACCACTAGAGAATTATTATTAATACATTTATCTGAAATTTTTATTTGATAACTTCTAATTTCTAAATTATTTTTTAAAAAATCACTTTCAAATTTATCTCCTTTTTCGTTAATATTGTTAGCTTCAAGCATATTAATCAAATTTGAAAAAATACTCATTTATTTTGAGGTTATCGATTTTTTTATTACCTTTATTATAGGAAATTATCGTTTCTCCAAGTTTTAAACCTAGCTCTGAAGGATAGATTAAATTGTTGCCGTTTCTACAGAATAAGAAAGGATGTTTTAACTTTAGGGCTTTTAATTTCTTTAATAATTCCGTATTGGGACAGTCTAAGTCAAAACCTTTACCTCTTTTTATAAATTTGAAAGTGTAAATGAAATCACTTATCAGTTTCGCATCTTGTTTATCACATTCAACCAGTTTATTAAACGATTTTATTGTTTGTATTTGATCTTCTTCTTTTAATTCAGCAATTAAAAAGATCGAATTTCCATCGTCCATTTTCTTTAGTTCATAGTTGTTTAATGTGGTTTTAAACATATGTTGAAAATTTAAGATAAACTCAATAAGTTCATTGACATTAGATTCACCTATTTTTAAATGACTAGCTAATTTGCTAAAATTAAACTTTTTATAGTAGTTATTTTTAAAAGCTTCCAATGCGTTAACTATTTGATTTAAAATTCTAATTAAACTTTGCATGTCATGTTTTTGATTCAATTTAGTGGACTCGCTATATTTTTCAGAAAAATTAGAATTTGAAGTCATTGAAAAAAAATAAATCAAACAAATAAAAAGAAAAAATTTCTAAAAATCACCACAATTATTTATCTTTAAAAAAGAGTTAATATAGTGTCCGCAGATATTTAATATCTGCAGCACTTTGCCACACCCTTTAAAATTTGGTTCTTAACAATTATAGAGGAATAGGAGTGATCAATTTAAACATTAGTAATAAATTTTTAATAGTGAATAGAGATTCTCTTTTCTAAGATTTTATTTCTTATTTTTCCAATTTAGTAAATATTTTATAAAATATCTAAAACTGCAGATCAGTTGCTAATTTTTCATCATCATAAAAATAGTGTTTGGAACTTCACAATTAAAAATTAAGTTTCAATTAGCCAGGGGATAAATCTAGACTGATCTTATTAAATTTGGGCTAAAGTTTATTTATGTATAGGTCCTAATAAAGGCTCTTTTAATTTATGGTCTCTTAAAGATAGTTCTTAGATTTTTTTTTTATATGGCTTTATTTTAAGATATAATCGTATTTTATAAGATTTTCTAAAATGTATCCTTTAAGAAAACTATTATGAATAATCAGCGAGCAGATTTTTATTGGTTACAAAAGTTAATATCGAAGAACTATATTGTATTTATATTTGGCCCTTCTGGAACAGGAAAGACTACCTTTGCTCAATATTTAATAGGAAATGCAATTACACTTAATAAACCATTTTTTGGTACCTGTGTTTGGATACAATGTGGCGAACTATTCTCAATAAAGAGATTAAATAAATTATTTGAACCCAATCCTAATAAATTAAAGTATATCCGTGAAAAAATTTACATTACGCCAAAAAATGAAATTTGTAATACTTACGAAAAGCAATTTGA
>JBHLLE010000724.1:0-2631 GCA_048885945.1 Candidatus Hermodarchaeota archaeon
CTTGAACTATCCGGTCTTTGCGATCTATTCGTAATTTTTTGACTTTGGTTATTGGAATTTTCTTTTCGACCGAGCGCAGGGCGGTAAGCCAGCCGAACCGTTTGGTATTTGGACTTTGCTTTTTGGAATTCCAATCAGCGAAATAATCAGAAGATTTTCGACGAAATTTAAAGAAGAGAACGATTATTTTTAAAATATTTTTAGTAAAAGCGTATTTTTCCAATTATTTTTAAAAATCTTGTAACTATTAAAGGTTTTTTTAATTATATAATTCAAACAATACCGTTTAAATTAAAAAATAGCAATGGATAATAAATTTCCTTACAATTCAATTTTAATAGCTTGTAGTGTAAATACCGCACGTAGTCCGATGGCAGAAGGTTTTTTAAAGCATTTCTTCAAAAGAAGAAATATAAACCATATAAAAGTTAATTCGTGTGGAATAGCATCAAATGCTAGAGATGGAATGTTAATTTCTATGGATGCTAAGATGGCAATGGACGAAATAGGGATAACATTACCAAGTGATGCTATGTCTTTTGATTTAAAAAAACATCCTGAATTATTAAAAGGTGTTGATTTAATATTAACCTTAACAGGTAAACACAAAATAGAAATAAAAAAGTTAGGAAGAGTTAATGGTAAAATAGTGTTAACTATAAAAGAATTTGCGGGTGAAAATGGAGATATTGACGATCCTTCTATGAAGGGTATTGATGGTTTTAGAATTGCTCGCGACAAGATAGTTTCTTGCCTTGTAAAGGGATTAAGTAAATATTCTTTTTAATTGACTTATATAAAAAAAAATAAAAAAAAACCCAAAAGTTTAATCTTCTTTGTCAAAGCCCATTTGTTTATGTACGGCTTTAACCTTTTTTTTACGTTCTTTCTTTTCTACTTTTTTAAGTCTCTTTTTCTTTTCTTCAGCAAGAAAATCTTCCATTTTCTCTAATTTTGTTTTCTTTCTTATAGCAATCATATTAGTAAAAGATTTTATCATTAATTCTGTCTTCCTTATTTCCCGTTTTACTTTTTGTCCTGTTTTCTGACCTACACGACTAAATTGTACCATCAACCATTCAGGCGAACCTACTCCATTACCATAAGTGTTCCAAATATACATTAGAAAACCCATAAATGCCACAAATGCAAAAAGAGCAATCAAACAATAAATGATATTTAACTGTCTTACAAACAACGCTGCAAAGAGTAAATGTATTAAAAATAAGCTCAATGAAATTTTTCCATAATAAATCATCATTCTAATAAATTTATTATCTCCTTTTTTGAGATCAATAAAGTAAAAACTAATAGCAATTACTAAAAGAGCCGCACCAAGGTTATAAAACATACTACTCGATGTTCCTCGAATTAGAAATTCTGGAACACCTACAAATTGGTAATAATCTTGTTGATTCATAATTTCAAATAAATATAATTGAACATATTCCGTTATTTCCATATTATCAGGATTACGTAAACGTAAACCCAATGAAACTCCAAGAACTACAAAAATTACACCCCAAATTAGAAAAATTCTAAATAGATAGATGTAATCTTGCTCAGTTCCTTTTATCATTGCTGTATATAAATATTCGCCAAAAATTGTTGAAATAAAACATATTGAAAGCCAAGGAAAAAGCGTGAGTTGAGGTGCAGGTGAAGTTATAATAAAATGCAAAGCCCAAATAAACATATTTGAATCTTTATTTAAAAACAGAAACTCTCTCAATGGTTGAGAAACTGCAATTATTATAAGTCCGATTATTGCTCTATGAGATTTTTTTAATTTTAACGCATAATAGGATGCTATTTGAGAAAATCCTAAGAACATTAAAATATTCCATCCCCATAATACTAAAGGAAAAGGAGGGCGATATACAGCTTGGTTTAAACCAGCTAGATTCATTATTATACCAATAGCCATAATGGTAAATCCTCTTGAGTAGACTCTATTTCTAATAACCTTTTCTGGAAGAATACCCTCTTTATTTTTAATGCTAAAAATTACACTTAACGCCGATAGAAATATAAATAACGAGGGACCTAAAAAATCTAATCCGCAGAATAGGACAGCGTACACAAATATCCAATCTTTATCAAGCCAAGCTTCAGAAATGTGTGCCATCATAATCAGTACTATAGCAAAACCTTTTACAAAATCTATACTTCTTATTCTCTTTGGACTTGCATAATCTAATAGCTCATCCATGGGAATTTCTTGTTTAAGATAATCAAATAGAGGGGGAGATTCCATTTCTACTTCTGATGCCATTTTTTCACCTATTTATTTTTAAATTTCTATTTATTTAGTTATTGGATTTGTTTTTTTTAACTATACAAGAAAGACAATTTTTATTCTTTCATTTTTATTACTATTATTACAACCTTATAGTATAAAAATGTAAAAAAAAAATCTATTACTATTTAAATCAATATTATATTTTAATTTATAAGTTCATGATCGAATACATTATTATTGCAATCCTACAAGGATTGATTGAATGGCTCCCTATCTCCTCATCAGGCCAAGTAATGATTGTTGCTATTAACTTTTTTGGGATTTCTCCAGAAGAAGCATTTAGTCTTTCTATTTGGCTTCACTTAGGAACCGCGTTTGCTGTTATTTTA
>JBHLLE010000725.1:0-2281 GCA_048885945.1 Candidatus Hermodarchaeota archaeon
TATATTGCGAAATTGGACTAACAGATAAAGAAAACTTAGTTTCTCCTAAATTTAGAATTAAATTACCCCCAAAGACGAGTTATAGAAAAGAATTAATTTCAATATTAAAACATTTTCCGCATTTAAATAGTATCAGCTTTTCAGGTTATTATGGAGAACCCACTCTCAATGATAATATATTAGATTTTTATAAAATTGCATATGATGTGAGAGAGAGTCTAAATTGGACGCAAAAAAAGCCAAATTTAACGCTTTTTACCAATTCAAGTACTTTACATTTCGAAGAAATAAGAGAAAGGGTAATAAATTTTGATGTTGTATTAGCTAAATTAGACGTAGCTACGGAGGACGATTTTCAGAGAACTAATTCTCCTCACAAAGAGACACCTAATCTTGAGATAATTATTGAATCTATTAGGAAATTAAAGAAAGAGATGCCCACGAATCATAAACTAGCGATTCAGAGTCTAATTTTTAACTCTTACAAGACTGAATTCATACCAAATAATAATGCAGAGAATATCACTAAATTGGCATATGCGATAAAAAGAATTAATCCCGACTCTGTTCAAATTTATTCTATTGCACGAATTCCCGCCAACTATTTTGTATTTTCTATTGATAAAGATAGGAAACAAGTAATTGTTGAGGAATTACAAAAGATCGTTAATAATCCAAAAATTGATATAGCGTTTTATTAAAATTTTCAATCAATTTAAAGATAAATTTTTAAGATATTAGATAGATATTTCTTTGTTTGCATACTGTATATGGAGAGAAATAGTTTGATGCTTAATTCAAGTGGATTAGAATTAAATGTTAACGAAACATTAGATCCTTTTCTAATTAAGAAATTAGCTATAGCTTATGGACTCTGGTTGAAAAATAAAGATAAAAGAGTTATATTAGGTAGAGATACGAGACCGAGCAGTCAATTAATTGAGAAAACTGTAATTGAAGGCTTAGTTTCAGTAGGTATTAAAGTATTCAATGCAGGAATTTGTCCTTTACCAGTTTTGATGTATGTTAAAGATAAATTGAAATTAAGCGGGGGCATGCTTATTTCAGATTCACATAAACCTGTGAATTGGAATAAAATAAAACTATTTTCAAAAGGTTCTACTTTAAATTCATTTGAACAAAAAGAAATATCTGCTATTTCAAATGACATTAACTTAAACAATTTTAATATCGTCAAATATGATAAATCTGAGATGGTCAAATCCATTGAAACCATCCCAAACTATATCCATGATATTTATAATCAAATAAATTTTGAACGAGTAAAAAACAATAATAATTTAAGAGTAATTCTTGATACTGGTGCAGGAGCAGGAAAAGTAATTGCATCTAAACTTTTTGAAGGTATAGGTTGTGAAGTACTAGAAATCAATAAGGAATTAGATCGAATTAGTCAATTTCCAAGAAAATTAGATCTAAGAAAAGAAAATTTAGGAGATCTAATAATGGCTTTATGGAAAGGTAATTATGATGTTGGATTTGCCTTTGATTGTGATATGAGTAATTTAGGGATAATTGCTAACGATTTTGAATTATATTCTGAAGACACGGGATTTGCACTTATTATGGACTATTTTCTTAAGCAAGAAGAAAACCAAAGGAAAGATTTTGTTTGTTATTTGAATTTAGCGTCTTCTTTAAGGTTTGAAGTTCTTGCAGAAAAACATAAGATTAAAGTACACAAGACTTATATTACGGGAGATTACAGAAAAGAAAAAGATAAAAAACCCAATTCTGAAGACAAAAATGCTATAATATTGGGATCAGAAGGAATGTATGGAGGGCCTACCTTTCCCCAGTTTAATAAAGTAAAAGATAGTTTATTTATTGCTTTAAAGTTAATAGAGATTTTAGTGGATACTAAGGAACCATTATCCTCTTTATTTTCAAATCTACCTAACTTTTATTCTTACTATGAAAAAGTAGAATTATCCGAGACTAATTTGAATGAAGTCATTAGTAGAGTTAGAGAAGAATTGGTCGAAGAGGGAGAATACGTTTTACAATATAGTATGAGTTTAAGGTTTGGTCATGGAAAAGAATGGTACGTTTTGATTTATCCTTTTAATAATTCTCTCCAGATAAAAAGTGAAGCAAATAGAGATTCATTGGCAAGACTTTATTGTGAAACTACGGTTGAATTAATAAATTTAGTTATTTCAAAGTTATGATTTTCTTTTTTAGAGCGATTCTAAAAAATTGTCTACTGATTCTAAATTAATACCTATCCTATAATTATTATTATAAATTTCACATTTTT
>JBHLLE010000725.1:2291-2611 GCA_048885945.1 Candidatus Hermodarchaeota archaeon
AAGAAACTTTCCAGATCTTTTCTTATGCTATCACGAGATATCTTCCCCTTTTTTTCATCGTAAAATATTTTCATTCTTCTATTCAATTCGTAAATGTTTAATATTTCTTTTCTTAAATTTACGACTCTTTTTTTTTCGTTTTGATTATCGTAAAACTTTTGGACGATTAATTTTTCAAATTTTAACCTTCTATTTTTTAAAATGTTAAATTTATCCTTAAGAATGATGTCATTGTAAAACACTACATTAAAATTATCAGTTATTTTTCGGTTGTCGTTAAACAATTGTTCAGAGATGATTTCCAAATTAATTTTGTCTTT
>JBHLLE010000726.1:0-1107 GCA_048885945.1 Candidatus Hermodarchaeota archaeon
TCAATACTCTTTTTAATATAAAGGATAATATTTTTGGGGGCTATTATACTATGGAAAATTTTGTTTTGTTTTTGTTACTAGGTAATTGCACAACTGTTTTAATTTTGCTATTATGGTATTACCAAGATCTTTTCCATCATGAAAAAATATGGAAGACTTTAAACGCAGTAATGGTTGCTCCAGTTAAAAAATTTAATATTCTCATTGGATACTTGTTTGCGGGTTTAATTTCGAAATTAGCCCCTTTAATATTTATTATTATTTTATGCTATATACTCTATCCAATTTCTATTATATTTTTAATATTTGTATTGATCACTTTATTCTGTATTTCTCTAACATTTGCTAGTATGGGATTTATTTTAGGACTATTTGAAGTTGTAAATGAAGATATATCTGCCTCTCTATCAGTAGGCATTAGTTTTATAGCTCTTGTGAGCTGTTTATATTATCCCATAGGAATTTTTCCTGAAGATGTCCACTTTATAATTAAATTAAATCCTTTATATTATTATTTTGATCTTTTAAGACTCACGTGGTGGGCTGGCGTTGACTTTGAGAATGCTATAAGTTTTTTTACAATTTATCATTTTATTGTGGTAATATTTTTTACGATTTTTACACCATTATTTGCTTCATTTTTCTTTTTAAAGATTTATACTAAATATGGAATATCGGGGTATTAAATTATGAATGGGAAAATCATAGAAACATTTGATCTGACTAAAGAATATAAGTTAAAGACGGGAGGTAAAATTTTAGCTTTAAATAAATTAAACATATCAATTAATGAAGGTGAAATTTTTGGTTTATTAGGACCTAATGGTGCAGGAAAAACAACATTAGTGTCTATTTTATCTACATTGTTACAACCCACAAGTGGTTATGCTAAAATATATGGATTTGACATTCGAAAAAAAAACGATGCTAAGAGAATAAAGCGTAAAATTGGTTTAATGTTAGGAGATGAAATGGTATATTATCGAATGACAGGTGTAGATAATTTAAAATTCTTTGCTAGAATCTATAGAATTAAAAACTATAAAGAAAAAATTAAAGATATTACTTCAACTTTAGGAATCTATGATAAATTAGGGGAATATGTAT
>JBHLLE010000726.1:1117-2588 GCA_048885945.1 Candidatus Hermodarchaeota archaeon
TCTAGAGGCCAGAAGTTAAGACTCGCTCTTTCTCGAGTATTACTAATCGAACCTGCAATCTTATTTTTAGATGAGCCTCTTTTAGGTTTAGATCCAAAGACTACAAGAGAGCTTATTAAAATCCTTTTAAGCCTTAATAAAACAATACTTTTAACATCTCATCAAATGCATATTGTAGAACAATTATGTGAAAGAATTGCTTTTTTAAACGAGGGAAATGTGATTAAAATTGATACTCATGAAAATTATATAAAACTTCTCTCTGAATTTATCAGAATTAGTTTTAAATTATATGAAAAATCAAAATTCTCTGAACTAAAAAGAGAATTAACGAGTTTAAACTATATTAATAACATAACCAACAAGAAAGACGAATATATCGTTTCAATTTCAGATAATAAATATTATCCTGATTTATTGACATCTCTAGGAAAATATCCTGTTTATAAAATTAAAGAAATTGAACCCACTCTTGATGATGTATTTATCAAACTTGCCAAGTAGCGCTTATAAATCGAAAAAACATCTTATAAATAAAATTAAAAGTAAATATCATTTTATTAGAAGAATGAATTATGTTTCAAACAATCCTTAAAAAAATATCGTCAAAAATCAAAATTTTCAAGTTAGCAAATATTTTAAGGATAAATCCTTTTTTCTTTTTTGATTTAATTATTTTTCATGGTTCTAAACTTTTTCGTAGTAATGTTGATGATAAACTAATTATATTAGGCGGCTCAAGCGGGCAAGCATTTATTGGAAATACTAAGTATTTGTATTTTTATCTTAGAGATAATACCGATTATAAAATATATTATCTCGTAAAATCTAAAGAACTGCAAAAGAAACTTGAAGATCAGGGAATAAAAACTCTATTTGGTTATTCTATTAAAGCAATTAGGATTTTAAGAAAGGCTCGAGCGGTTTTTGTGACGCATGGATTTATAGATGTATTACCCATTAAATTTTCACCAAGGACTGTATTTGTACAAACTTGGCATGGTAGTGATATCAAGATTTTAAAGCGACCAGAATATTTTTCTAAATATATATATTCAAAATGGAGTACTCTTACTAGAGTAAAATTACGAAATCATCATGTTTATGATTATGTATTAAATACTTCTGGTGAAAAAAAACCATTACAGATTTTAGCTAATGCGTTTAACTATCCTATGAAAAGAATATTACCGTTAGGGTATCCTCGAAATGATATTTTATTTTCAGAAGATCTACAACTCGTTAAACAAATAAAAAAATATTATGATATATCAAATAAAGTTTCAAGAATTATGTTATACGCTCCTACTTTTAGAGAAGATTTTACAACAAAAGATCCATTTTCTGAAGAAGATTTAATAAAGCTAAATGAATTATGTAAAAAAGTAAACTCAATACTTATATTGAAAACCCATATAAGAGACGATATAATAAACTTAGCTACCTTATCAAATATAAAAAATATAAGAAA
>JBHLLE010000727.1:0-2584 GCA_048885945.1 Candidatus Hermodarchaeota archaeon
CGCAATAATGAGTGATAAGTTTGGTTTTAAAAAATTAGGGCGTCGAAAACCTTATATTATTGGTCCATTATTGATGGCGGGGGTTGTCTGGTTTATATTAAGTTTCCCAGATATAGCCACCCCAGATAACGCTTTGTTCGTATTCACTATAGCGGGATTATTTATTAATCTTGGATCAGCCATAGCAGATACAGCATTAGATGGATTAATAATTGATATATGTCCAAAAAAGAAGTTAGGGAGAACTCAAGGTTTTTGTTGGGGTTTGAATTCAGTAGGTGCTATAACTGGCGGTCCATTCTTAGCTTTTCTAATGGTAATTATAGAGATTTTAAATATTTATTCTATATTTATCATTATCGGTATTTCTGTAATTATTACTTCTTTTTTAATGTTAATAATTAAAGAAAAGGAGGAATTGCCTGAATTTGAAATCTTACTGAATTTAAAGAAGATGTTAAATAATAAAAGAGATTGGTTAGCTTACATATATTCTATGACTAGAGCATTATTGGATGGAGTAATAGCTGTTCTAATTTCTATATATGTCCTTATAAAATTGGGTATTATTGAATCTAACGGAGCAATCTTATCAACACCAAGAGACGATATGAGTATTTATATATATCAAGCGAATGTTTCTTTTATTATAAGTATTGGAATAATAATTGGGGCTATTATTGGAGGGCAGCTAGCAGACTTGAAATCGAGACGATTTAGCATAATTTTATCGGCGTGTATTACTAGTATTTCCCTCATCTTATTGATTGTTAATATAGACTCTATCGTATTAATCCTAATATTTGCGAGCCTAACAGGTTCTGCACTTGGATGGCGTCGAGCAAGTGGGGGAGCAATCATAAGTCAATTATCCAAAAAGCATCCTGAAATGGATAGTACTTATTTTTCAGTCGCGATGGCTTTTGCTAATATAGGGGCTGTAATAGGTTTAGCCTTAACAGGAATAATTCTTAATTTAACTCAGGACTACTCACTTTGCTTTTTCTATTTAGCATTAGCATCACTCTCATTTCTAATTCCTCTATTATTGATGAATCGCGAAGATTATGAATTAATAAAAACTGAATAAATAGCTTTTATTCGAAAACATAATAATTATTATTTTATTTTTAACTATTTTTTTTATGGTACAAGAATTAATAACATTAAAGACTGGCAAGGTCAACGATTATCTTCATCATGTTGACTTAAAACAATTTGCTGCTAGAAGACTATTATCTGGATATGTGGCAGAATTTGACGAAGGTTCAATAATAATGGATACTGGTTCTTCTCTTGATGTTAAACACGAACTTAGATATTTAAAAAAAAACAATATTCCTCTCTCTAATGTGAAATATTTGATAACTTCTCATCATCATTTCGACCATAATGGAGGTATGTGGAAACTCTATGAAGAAATAAAAAAGCACACATCTCAAGTTAAAATCCTTACAAACAAGATGACTATGGATTTTTTAAACAATCCTGAAGACCATTTAAAGAGAGCAAAAAGAGGATTTCCTCCCAATATGGTAGGCGAAATGAGACCTATAGATATAAATGGCTTTAAATTAATAGAAACAAGTGATCCTAATTCTATTGAAATTATTGAAACATTTCATGTTAATAATTTAGAAGTAAATTTGGCTATTCTAAAAACTCCGGGTCATACACCCGATCACCAAAGTACTGTTTTTATAAAAGATGGAGTAATTGATTTCATTTTTTTTGGAGAAGCCGTAGGGACCTTATATCATTCTTCTGAACTTATAACTCTTCCAGTTTCAGCTCCAATTCACTATAATTTTGAAGATGATATGAAAACTACTGAAAATTTAAAGAAATTAGATGTTCAAAAGGCGGGTTTTAGTCATTTTGGGATCGTAAACGGAAAGGAAAATGTAAAAAAAGTTTTAAATGACCATGAATCGTTCATGAAAGACTTTCGTGCAAAAATTATTAAATATCATAACGAAAAAGATGACACTAGATATATATGTGAAAAAGTTACTCCTTTTTTATTATCTCGTTCGGATATGTTTAACGATCAACATTTAGTTATCAACAATATGATACTCCAATCGGTATATGGAGTTATGATGGACCTAGGATATCGAGAAATTTAATTAGTTTATCTATTTTCATCCATATTCTATTTATTAGTTAAGATTAAATATAAAAAAAATAGATGATTATAGCTCCCAATCGAAGTCCAAATTGAGGAATTTTTTAGTAAAAAGATAAGAGATTATAAGTATTATCGAACATAATGGTCCCCACAGAACTAATCCTATAGAAAAACTATTTCCGTTAATAGTAGTATCTGGTAATGATGTAATAACGCCTAGAATAAAAACACCAATAGCTTGAAAAATATTAAGTAATATACTTGGAAAACCTGTATATATTCCCGCTTTCAATTCTCCAGTAGATTTTTCGTCGTCTTCTGCCATATCTGCATCAATAATGTAGGGGAATAAGTACCAGCCTCCTAAAATCGCGGCTATACCAGCAATAAAAATAATCCCTAAAATTAGTGATGATGTAGATGGAAGTAAGCCCATTAATGATATTGGAAGGA
>JBHLLE010000728.1:0-2578 GCA_048885945.1 Candidatus Hermodarchaeota archaeon
GATATAATCATTATATAAAATACTTTAAACTTATATAGACCAATTTTCAAAAAAAATTTATATTAAAGCAACTATACTTTAATTAATTATGAAAAGAATAATAATTCCTATTGGAACCATCATTATTGCTATTATTATTGGGATTATTATTATATAAATTCATAAAAGAAATTTTAAACTCTTTTTATCTTTTCTTTTATCTTTTCTCGGAGTTTAAGATTTCATCTTTTATAATATAAAATAATAAAAAAGTATAAGGAGGAAAAGCATTGGCAAAAAATAATAAAGTCTACATATATGATTCAACCCTTAGAGAAGGTGCTCAAAAAATAGGAATAAGTCTTTCAGTAGAAGATAAAATTCGCATTTTAGAACGATTAATTAACGATTTACATATACCTATGATTGAAGTTGGTTGGCCAGGATCAAATCCTAAAGATATTTCGCTTTATAAAAAGATTAAAACCTTAGATTCAAATAATACTAAAATATATGCATTTGGGAGTACTCGAAGAAAGAATATATCTGTTCAAGAAGATAGGAACATCCAAGCATTACTTGCAGTCGGTATTAATCGAGCTACTATATTTGGGAAAAGTTGGGATTTACACGTTGAAGCTGCTTTAGAAACTACTTTAGAAGAGAACTTAAGCATGATTGAAGACACAATAATGTTTCTCACTAAAAATGGAATTGATGTGGTGTACGATGCTGAACATTTTTTCGATGGATTCAAAAACAATAAAACTTATGCTATAGAAACTATTTCTTGCGCATATAACGCTGGGGCTTCGTGGATTTGTCTTTGTGATACAAATGGAGGTTTATTGCCTCATGAAATTGAACCTATTTTTTCAGATATAAAACAGAGATTAGGAACGGTTCCATTAGGTATTCACGCTCATAACGATTCAGGATTAGCCAATGCTATAGCCTTAGAAGCTTATCGTCAAGGAGCTAGAATGATTCAAGGAACAATGAATGGATTTGGGGAAAGATGTGGAAATACAGATTTGACGTCAATAATACCAATTTTAAAATTAAAAATGGGTATTGATTGTATTTCTGATGAGAATTTAAAAAAATTAAATGAAGTCTCCCATTACATCTACGAAGAAGCAAATCTACCTCGTAACGATGACCAACCATTCGTAGGAAAAAATGCTTTTTCACACAAGGGAGGTGTACATATTTCAGCAATGCGGAAAAATGTTACTACTTACGAACATATCAATCCAGAACTTGTTGGAAACCTCAGAAATATAAAGATATCTGAATTAGCGGGAAAGAGTTCTATACTTCAAATGGCAAATAAATTTAGTATTCCTTTAACGGAATCTAATCCTAAAGTTTCAGCAATACTTCAGGAAATAAAAAGTAAGGAAAATCAAGGATATTCTTTTGAAGGTGCTGAAGGTTCATTAGAAATTATTATGAGAAGTATGGATATGAACATACAAGATCCTAACTATTATAGAAACAAATTTTTTGAATTAGAAGGATTCAGAGTACTTACTGAGCTCTATAAAGATAATTTAATTTCTGAAGCTACTATCAAAGTAAAAGTTGGCGAAGAACTATTTCATACAGCTGCAGAAGGTAACGGTCCGGTTAATGCTCTTGATAATGCACTCAAGAAAGCGTTAGTCTACTTTTATCCAAGTATTAAAGAAATAGAATTGTCAGATTTTAAAGTTAGAATTATTAATCAAGAGGGTACTGCATCTAAAGTTAGAGTACTTGCTGAAACTTTAGACGGTGAAAGTACATGGGGAACAATTGGCGCTCACGAAAACATAATTGTTGCTTCTTGGGACGCATTGGTGGATTCCTATATCTTTAAATTATTAAAAGATAAGTCTAATTGGTGAATTCTCCACTTTTTCTTTAAATTCTATAATAAAAGAATAAAAAAAATTAATTTCTTTTTTTCCTAATAAACCTAAATTGTAAATTTTTTATAACTATACATTCTCTCCAAGTGCTAGTTTACACAAATCACTTAAAATGTAATTTTTTAATCCGTTTTTCTCAACTTTATAACCTAGTGCGGCCATGCACATCGGACAATTATAAACGCAAGCTTCAGCCCCATGATCTATCATATCCTCTATGTTATCACTTTGAGCTTTTCTCATCATTTTTTTTTTTCCTATTAATGTAAAAACGCCTGAACAACATAATCCATTTTGTCGATCAAATTTTCTCGGAACTCTATTGACACCAATTAAATCACATATTTTGTCAACCCAATCATCAATTTCCGGAATAAAGCGGCTAGAACATGGTCTTTGATATGCAATTTTCATATTAAGTTTAGTAATTTCCGGTTCGTGATTTTTTAAATAGTTATAGAGATATTCATAAAGAGGAATTACTTTAAAATCTACTTCCAGATTATACTGGGGAAAATGTTTTGTAAATAATTGATAACATTCGTCATGGAAACAAATCATTTCTTTTATTCCTTGTTTCTTAATCTTTTCGTGAATTTTTGATGCTCTTTCTTTAGTAATAGACAGTCTACCATAATGATGATATACAAAATTACAATAATAATCAATACCACCAATGAATT
>JBHLLE010000729.1:0-599 GCA_048885945.1 Candidatus Hermodarchaeota archaeon
TATATAGAAGGAAGATTTAAACATAAAGAAGGTCATTATGTATGGCTAGAATGTACATTTAAACCTTACAAAGATGAAAAAAAAGAACCAAAATTTCTTGTTGTCGCAAGAGATATTACGGAAAAAAAGCAATCAGCTCTAAAAATTAAAGAATCTGAAGATAAATATAAAAACATCCTTGAAAATATAAAAGAAGGATATTTCGAGGTTGACTTAGAAGGAAACTTTACACATGTTAATCCTTCATTTTGCTATATTCTTGGTTATTCTGCTAAAGAATTATATTCAAGGAATTCTTCTGAGTTTACGAATAGAAGCATAAAAAAACGTATTAGAAATTTTTTTACGAAAATCTATATAACTGAATTACCCCGAAGCAATTTTGTCTCTCCATTTATAAAAAAAGATAATGAGATGATCTTTCTTGAATTCTCTGCGTATTTAAGATTTAATTCTGAAGGAAACAAAATTGGATTCTGTGGATTAATAAGAGATATTACAGATAAAATTAAAGCAGAGCAAATGATTAAAGAGGAGGTTATAAAATTAAAAAAACTAGATTATCTTAAAAATGAATTTGTGGGAAGAGCATCTCATGA
>JBHLLE010000729.1:609-2576 GCA_048885945.1 Candidatus Hermodarchaeota archaeon
GAATTAAAAACTCCTTTAGTATCCATTTGCAATGCTTCAGCACTTCTTTATGAATTATTTAAAGAAGAATTGAGTGATAAAGCTAAAGATCTTGTTAAAATTATAATGAAGGGTGGAGAAAGATTAGAAGAATTGGTTCAAAACCTTATTGATGTTTCTCGCATTGAATCAGGCAAATTAAATCTTAATTTAAAAGATGTAGATATAACAAAAATTATAAAGGAATGCATAGAAGATCTATATTTTCAGTTAAAAACTCGAGAGATATGTATAGAATTTAATAAAAACAAATCCGTGATTTTAGCTGTTGATAGTATTAGATTTAAACAAGTTATAATGAATTTATTAATAAATGCTATAAAATATACCCCTCCAGGCGGATCTATATCAATTTTATTAGACAAAAACGATAAAAATCTAGAAATTAAAATAATTGACGATGGGATTGGATTTACATCCGAAGAAAAAAAGCTTATATTTAAAAAATTTGGAAAAATAGAAAGATACGGTCAAGGTGTAGATGTTATTTCTGATGGCTCTGGGCTGGGATTATACATCTCAAAAGAAATCGTGAATGCTCACCACGGAATAATTAGGGTTGAATCAGAGGGAAGGAATAAAGGATCAATATTTATAATTTCTCTACCGTGGATTTAAATTGCAGAAAATTAAATAATTTTAAATATATTTAAGTAAAACTTCAAATTTTGGAAATTTAAAAGGTTTTAAAAAGAAACCATCTGCTTTCGTTTCTTTTATCTTTTCTTTAACTTCTGATTCTGGAACAGCAGTAATGTAAAAGACAGGAATATTCTTTAGTTCCTTTTGCGTTTTAATTTGTTTACATATTTCATAACCTTTAACATCTGGTAATATGATGTCTATTAGGATGATTTTTGGTATATTTTTTGACAATTCATCTAGACCTTGAGTACCACTAGTAACTCCCTTGCATTTTAAACTTTTAGATTCAAAAAATTCCTTCAGCACAGTAATTGTTGATGTATTATCTTCGATGATTAATATGTCATATTGAGTCTCATCTGGCTCTATATCATTTACTAAATCGTTTATTTTGTTTTCAAGATATAAACTTTGAGTATAAATCTCTTTAATTTTTAATAATACATTAGGTTTTAAATCTGTAGCTTCATTATCAATAATTAATTGAGAATATCCTTGTATGGATGTTAGATTTTCCTTCAAACTATGACCTATTTTAGAGAATTTGTTAACAACTTCTATTTTACTTTCATTGTCGATATAAAAATTTACTACTTGCCGAATCATTTCAGGAACGGTTGGAATTTCCTGATTTTGGGTAAATTCCTCCCATTTAGATTTTATATCCTCTGTAACTAATACACCTATTACTTTCTTATCTATACTATAGATTTTTTTTCCTTCTAACCAATTTTTAAAACCCTCTGTTATAACTCCGTGCCAAATCGCATTACGACCTGTTTCTTGTTCATATTGAATCATTTCTGAAGTTTTATCTGGTTCTTTTTCAGGATCATCGTTTTGATCGAATTTTTCTGCTATCCTTTCTTTTTCACTCATAAGGAAAACCAAATATTACTATAAGTTTAAAATCAAATTAATATTTGTTAATCTTTTTTTGTTGGTATTTTTTTCTTTACTTGTTTTTTTCTCGTTTTTATAAAATATAATGACATAATAATTTTTTAATTAGAATTTATAAATATTGAATTAACTATTTAAAGGACTCCTCTCCCTATTATTATGTCTTTTATAAAATTCATAATTTTTTATTTTTTTTATAAAAAATTCAAATAGTGAATATTGCATTCATATTTAAATATTTTTATTGAATTAAAAAAAAAACCTAAAATTTAAATAGTTGAAGAATATTATAACTATGCAATTCTTATATAAAAAGGGTCAGGTAGGGTAACTTTTTATATAAAATTTCTATTATACAAAAGACAATATTCGGGGTTATT
>JBHLLE010000730.1:0-2575 GCA_048885945.1 Candidatus Hermodarchaeota archaeon
AGTTTGGCCTCTGGTTTGGCTTCTACTTTGGACCAATCAATGCTAATTGTTTTTCACCTATGATTTTTTTTAAGTGTTATAAAATTCTAATATTAATATTCACTATTATAGTATTTGGTTTAAATTTCTCTTCATTTTTTAGAATATAGATCTTAAAATATTTTCACAAGGAATAAATTCTTAATAACCTGAAAGTTCAGATAATCTAATAAAAATGATATGTATGGTTAAGTCTAATGTAATAATAAAGAATAATGGTAACGAAAAACCATTTAACTCCTTTTATTTATAAGCAATTTTAATCATATGAAGACTGATATAATATGACTGATAATCACAGTCAAAGTTTTTTTGGAAAGTCCACGGGGATAACTATTCAGAGTTCTAG
This sequence comes from Candidatus Hermodarchaeota archaeon, assembly GCA_048885945.1. Taxonomy (GTDB): domain Archaea; phylum Asgardarchaeota; class Lokiarchaeia; order Sigyniarchaeales; family SOKP01; genus LW40-45. Next base: position 389 of record JBHLLE010000730.1, read on the forward strand.
CAAAACGGATCCTTATATCTTTTTAAAATGTATTAAAAAAAAAGCGGATGGAAAATGGGAAAAACCTACTCAAGGAGAAGGAAAAACAATTAAATTATCGTTAGAAGAAATGGTTATGATAAGCCATGTTTTGAATAAAAAAACTGAATCTTGGTCAAGCTATCACTCCTTTAAGAACACTAAAACTTCAATTTCTTTCAAGTGGAAAGAAGAAGATAATATATTATGGATAAATATAGGAGACTACTCGAAAATGTTAACTTTTTCTCAAATAGAGATTTTTAGACTATTACTTAAACATATAATTAAAGAAAAAATTGAATTTGCAACCACTCTCAATTCCTCTAATTTCCAAGAAAATAAAAATAGGGGAAATAATTTAAAAAATAAAATTTATCTTGATAAAGAACAGAAATCAGAGTTTTCAATCTCAAAAAATTCTCTCAATAATATTAAATTAAGTGATAAAGAAAAAGTAAAAATCAATGGTATATTGAAAGCTGAAACTGAAAAAGCTTTACTTATCAATTTTAACTCAGGACATGAAATATGGATTCCTAAATCAATTGTGTATTCTGAAAACAAAAAAGAAATAGGTTTAAATCAAGCTTTTTTAATTGATAAATGGATATTAGAGAGAAATAAAATCTTAGTATAAACGCTAATAATCTTTTTTACTAAACATTTTAATAGAATTTAATAGTATATTATAAATCCGTGCTATTTTAAAATTTAAGTTCTCATTAATAATATAATTAATTTCTTCTTATACCCTAATATTCATAAGATTTAATTTATAAGATGATTATGAAATTAAAAAAATCAAACCAAAGTGAAATCTTTAAAATTGTAACTATTCTTTTAATATTAATTGGATCTTTTTCGATAATAGGATTATACTTCTATTTTTATTCCGCAATATTTGAAAGTATAGCTAATTATAGAGATATAATATATTTAGCACTTTTTATAATAATAAGAATAAGTATCACAATCGCAATGACATTCTATGCATTTATAAATTGGTTTAAACAAGAAAAATTAAATTTTTCTGATATTTTTAATTTATTTGGGCTTTTCTTTTTAGGATTAGTTTTTGGAAAAGCAATTAATTTACTATATATTCTGACATTTTATTCAATAAATTCAAACATATCTTTAATTTTACTTAAAATTCGATATTTATTAATTGTATTGACTGCAGTACCACTTATATCAGTTGGTATAAATATTGTATTCAGATCTAAAGTAAGTTATAATGAAATATTAACTCAAAATCATCAATATAAAATAAATCTCATAATAATAATATCAATAATTATTTCGATGTCATTTTTTCTTTTTATTTCTCCAAATGTACAATCAACTAATTTAACAATAATTATTTTTCATATTTTATCATTAATATGGATATCGTATACATTTTATATAGCAAATAAGCACAAGTTATTGTCGGAAATTAACTCTTTAATCGTTTCAATTGCTTTTTTCACTGATTTGCTCTTATACATTCTTGCTATTTTATTTTTATCAATAATAATTAATTTTATTCAATTTACACTAATTTTTACGATTTTTACTGAATTAATTGATTTAATTATTATTATAATCATCTTTATTGGATTTTATAAAAAATCTATTTAAAATCTTAACGAATATATACATAGAGAGAAATTAATTATGAGTTTTGAAAAAATAATTGATAAATTAACTAAATACACCAGAAAACCAGAAGGACCACTAGGAAAAATAGTTGGTGAAAAAATAGGGGAAATTCATGAAAAATTAGCAAAATGGGGTATAAGTAAAGTTGATATTAAACCTGAAGATAATATTTTGGAAATAGGGTGTGGCAGTGGAGCTTTTATCAAAAAAATAGCTAAGAATATAAAAAGTGGGAAAATAGTCGGAATTGATTATTCTGAGGCTATGGTTGAATTATCAACAGAGAATAATAAAAAATATATAGAAAGTGGGAAAGTGGAAATTAAATTAGGTAATGTTACATCTTTACCATTTTCAGAAAACTATTTTAATTTGTCAATTGGGATTGAAACAATTAATTTTTGGCCAGATATTTTTAATAGTTTAAGAGAAATTTATAGAGTTCTCAAACCAGATGGTGTATTACTCATTATAAATAATACTTATAAAAATAGAAAATTTAGAAAACGTAATAAGAAATGG
>JBHLLE010000731.1:0-2563 GCA_048885945.1 Candidatus Hermodarchaeota archaeon
ATGGTGAAATAGAATTTATTAAAATAGTATAACGCCCAAAACTGGCACGATCTAAGCCTTCAGAAAACATTTCATCGCTAAATGCGTTTATAGCAGTTAATAATCCTTCAAAGAGATGATCTTTAAAATTTTTAAATTTTTCGTCAAAAGAATGAGAAAAAAGCAGAACTCCACCTTCAGATATTATGAAAATTGCCACAGGGACTTCACTAATGATTTCTTTGGGTTTTTCAATCTGTTTTTTGAGCATGAGGTTCATATGCTCGCCTAAGTGTGATAAATTAATTCTTTGTTCTATGGAGGCTTTTGTTTCTTTGTTATCTTCCCACTTCCCTAATTCCTTTAATAACTCATCGTGTTCATTTGAGATTTTTATTGCTAAGAATGTAAGGTCATAATTTTCAGCAATTTTTTGTCCTTGGGTCAATAATTGTCGTGCCTCTTTGAATTCTAACTTTATTAGAGCTAATCTAGCCTGTAATAGGTATGTTTCAGCTAATAAAGAATGAGAGTAGTTTTTTTTGGCAAGAAAGAACAACTGAGAAATTAAAGGTTGTATTTCTTCTAGAATTTCTAGATTACTCGTAGTTTTGAGCTCAGTTAAATATATATCGCAAAGATTTAGTATTGCTTCTCTTTTTACTTCATAAATGGTTAACTTTTTTCCAATAATTTGTTTCAAAATTTCTTCGGCTTTAGCGATATTTTTAATTCCTGGATTATCTTTTAAAATCAATGCCTTGCTTAGAAGATAGAATGAATTAATTGTTTCATTTTCCTCTCGATTATTGATTTCTTCTATATAACTTAAATAATATTCTGCTTTTTTGAAATCACCCAAATTAAGAGTTCCTTGAAATAATGAAAAAATTACATTTACTATTACACTTATAGCGTCAAGCTTTTCTAAGATTTTTAAACTACGGTTAAAATATCTCTGTGATTGAGAAAAGTTTCCCTTAGCTTGATAAAGTTCTCCAATATTGTCAAGAATTCCAGCTATATCTCTTTTACAATTCATCTTTGTAGCAATTTCTAATGCTTGTTCATAATAGACTAACGCTTGATCTAGATGACCTTGAGCTTGTTTCACGACGCCAATTGCATTAAGTATTCGAGTGATATATCTATTAAAACCTTCCTTACTGTGAGACAGTGCTTTCTCATAATATGTTAGTGCTTTTATTATTTCACCTCTCATAAATAACAGATAACCGTAATTATAGTAAATTTGTATAATATCTTGAATATTACTATATTGTTCTCCCAATGCAATGCTTCGATCCAGATAGTAAATTGCGTTCTCAAATTCTCCTTTCCTTGAATAGACCATACCTTTTATACAAAACAGATGTGCTTTAATTGATCCTTGGGTGTTTGATTGTAATTTTGGAATCTTTTTGAACATATTATCACATTTCTCTAAAATATCAATAGCTTTTTCCTGTTTGCCCAACCATGCTAGGGACTCAGCAATAATAATAGAAGAATTAAGCATTCCAAGGAAATTATTAGTTTCTTCGTAAGTTTGATAAATATCCCGCGCTATTTGGAGTGCTTCTTCATCCTGGCCCAACATACTTAGACAAATTGTCTTTAAATAATTAAATGAGACTTTCTGTTCTGAAGAACTATCAATTTGATTTTTTTTGTTATTTAAAACTTGGAGAGCTTCATGGAATTGACCTTTATCGATATATTCCTCAACTTGGGTTAATTCAACAGTAAATTCAAGAGGCATAGAACTTTTTAAAGATTGACAAAATTATCAAATATATTTAAATTTCAATTAATAAAATAAGAAATTAGCGAATATAAATCTAAATGTCTTGTTCCTGACAATACTTTTGTTTCTAAATTAATCAAAAATTTGTAAAAAGCAAAAAGAAATGTCTATGTAAATGGTAAAACCATATTCAATAGCACATAAAGAGCTCTTCTTCCCGATTGTGTTTTTACTCCCTTAGAGTTTGAGATGTTCTTAATTTGTAAGTTATCAGGAATTTTTTCTCTGATAAAATCTGTTAAAAATTCTTCAAAGGACGAATATTCCCGTTTAGATTTCACCCATAGAAAGCCATCTTTTTCAAAATATTGAGGATTTTTTTTTTTAAATTTTCTTGAATGAGCCTGATCTTTAGAAGGAGGTCCTCTTCTTAAATAAGTATTACTAATCATAGGTTTTTCACAAAAAATAACAAGATTGTATTCCTCAAGGTTATTCTCGAAATAGACTTCAAATTCAATCGTACCAAATCTTTCCGCGTGAGAGAACTCTTTTTCTCCATTTGCCTTTATGCTTTCTCCAAGGGAGTATAGTTTATCTCTATTAATTGTGTAGTGGATATTTGAGTTATCGTTTTTTAACTCAATAATGAAGATTTTCTGTAAAATAGCGTTATCTATAGCTGATGTGTCGATCTCTGGTATAGGCTTAATTTTAAAGAAATCTTCATTTGGATTATCTAAAAAATCCTTCATTTTTTTACTACAAAATTTGTATGCTTTTTCAGAAATCGCTGAAGCTACATTACGATTTTTGTCTACAGGATCGGTAATTATA
>JBHLLE010000732.1:0-2562 GCA_048885945.1 Candidatus Hermodarchaeota archaeon
TCTAATATCAATTTTCTTTCAAATCTGGGCAAAATGGAAGTACTTCAGTTGTCATATAATGCTATTAGTGATATTTGTGAAAATAAAAATATTAAGAAAGCAAAATTAATTAGAGATTATTTAGAATTAATAAAATATTTAAGAGTCACTAATAATGACATTCGTTCTTTAAATGAAAATAATTTAATTATCTTAAAGCGTGATTTTTTTACGGATATTATTAAAGATATGGATGAGATTAAGCAAATTGAATTAGGAACCCGATTAGCGCGTTTTATAAATGATATCGCACGAATACAAAAAAAAGAAGATATCAATTTCAGGTTAGATTTATGCCACTACTATGGTTTATTTAATAAATTTATTGACGCAGATAATTACATCCTATTTTCAAAAAAATTCGGTCCGAGAAGATATGTGGAAGCATTTGCGTGGCAATTAATCACAAAAGGTGATAAAGGAGATTTTGATAAATCTTTTATTGAAAGTGAAATGGAAGATAACAAAAAACTTCGTACTAAATACCAAGAAACGATTCAACCCGTAAGAAGAGACGCTTCGTATTACGGCTTCGAATTTGCAAAATTATAAGAAGAAGAATAAAAAACAAAGAATAATATTAGATTAGTTTCTATCAACAATTTCTTTCAAGCCTAATATTGGTACAATCACGTTGTTTGGTCTAAATAATATTTCGTAATTTAATTCGTGTAATGCTCTTTCAAGATAAAAATAAGTTATTAAGGGGATGTGCACATTAGGACTTTTTAACATTTTTGCCATTAATTTAAATTCCCAAGCGTTAAGGATATTAAGAACTACTTCTAACGTCTTATTCATAGGTCTAGCCGCTTTTCTGAAAAAGATATTATAGAGGATTTCTTGGGGTACTTCATATCTGTCTCTACGAATAATTTTCTTCTCAATAAAGGAGATTAATGTGTTAAATTTTATATAACTTAAAGCTCTTAAAAACGAAGCTAAATCTTTCTCAATGGGGAATTTATCTTGTTTTTCTTCCAATGTGAGTTGTGGGTCACCTTCAAAATCAATAAAATAAAAGCTATAGTCATTATTAATTTTATCATAAAGAATCTGTTCCATGTGTAAATCTTGATGAACAGGTTGAATAGATATTTTGTTTTCGGTATATTGACTATGTAATCTTTCAATAATGTCTTTTAGATCTATTAAAATTGAACTGAATTTTGGAAGGTTATAATAGGCATCTTTAGATCTTTTATTCATCATACTCTGAATTTCAGTTATCATATTATTTAGCTTAGTATCATACTTATTCAAATATTCGTTACTTTCTACAGATTCTGATTTGTAATCATTATTTTCTTCTGATATAAGAGATTTGTGGAGTTCTTTAACTTGAGCGCTGATTTCTGAAGAGATTTTCAGACTTTCCACGCAATGTTCTTTGATCAACCGGGAATATTCTTCCTTTTTATCTATAGTTGAATAATCTTTTCTAGTATCTGTAAATACACTATTTATCATATTATTTAGTTCGTTCCAGTAGATATCTCCCACATTTCCGATATTTGGGACATTTTCAAGAATTCCAATTGATTCCTTTTGTTGTACTTTAATCGTCCCATAAATTTTTGGAGCATTTGGATAGGTGTTTCTTACTAATATATATAACGTCTTAGGCTCAAGACTTTCCACATACTCCTTATAAGACTTTAACACGTATGTAAGTGGCTCTTTATCTGGAAATTTTTTATTAAGTAAATTTAATTTAAATAAAAGATTTGTGGTATTTCCTTTTCCTAATTGTTCTAGAACTATGTCGTACCTATCTGGATACAAACTTGCTTCTATTAAATTTTGTACTTTATTCATGTTAATTTTATCTTCGAATTGTTCAGTGTAAAGAGTCAGTTCTAAAGAGAGAGATGGAAATTTTTCTGTGATATCTTGTTCAAATAACATTTTTTTCCAGAAAAAAGCACAATATTCGGCCTCAACGAGATTAAGAGTGAAAACGCTATCCAAATTTTCAAAAACAATTTTTTTCGTAAACGTATTTTCTGTAAGTTTAACGATGTTTTCTCTTTTTTCTTCACTTGGTTCCAGAAAGTTTTTAAGTTTTTTATAGTAAATTAAGGGCAAAAAATAGGCTTTCTTAAAGTCCTCGGTCTCAATCTGAATTACAGATAAAAAGATTCTATCTGCAATGATTTCAAAATACAAAAAAGAGATTTCAAAATCTAAATTTGAAAGCGTAGATTTATCTCCAAACCATCTACGTGAGATTAGCCAGGCTTTGAATTCATTTGAATTAAAAATATTTAACATTAAGCTTTTATCTAAATTTTCTACCATTTTGATCAATAAGCTTTATCTTGTTAATTACTTAGTTTTGTAAACCTAATAATTCTTGGGTTATACTTTATTAAATTTACTTGAGAATAAAAATTAATAGTAAATTTACGATAATTCTATTAGAAAAATAAATTCTTTTTATTTTCTAGTTTTTAGAAAATGTTTGCTCTATAATCTATCTTCTGACCATTATAGCACCGTATTTTCGACATTTTACATTGT
>JBHLLE010000733.1:0-665 GCA_048885945.1 Candidatus Hermodarchaeota archaeon
CTCGATTCTTCCTCTTTATGAATCCACATTTTATCCTTTTCAAGCTGCGTTAAGATATTATATATACGCGAATAAGGAACTCCTGAAGCTTCACTCAGTTCCCGAGCATCCATAGGACCTTTGCAGATTAAAGTAAGATAGATCGAAATTTCGTAATCTGTTAAGCCAATATCTCTAAGCGATTCCTTTACTGAATCTGGAATGTCATTAGACATGATTGATGAATCCTCGTAATTAAACACTATTTATGTATAATAAATAATATTGTTTTATAACTAAATAAGTTTATTTTTAGTTTTTAAGAGAACATTACTTAGTAAAATATTTTTTTAGGAAATTTTTACGGTAGACCTCTGGATTTTCACCATTTTGTAATATATAATCTTCAAATTTCTTATACAAAATTAGCATGTCATCATATAATTCTTTAGTTTTAGTATCGTGTGTAATTAAAATGCTATGTTGAAGGTCTAAAAAATCTGATACTATATTTTTCCAACTTTTTTGTTCTTTAATAGAATTAAAATAAGATTTCATAGATCTTAAAGCTGCACCTAATGCTGCTGAATCCATAACATCATATTTTCTTACAGGAGTTTGAAATATTTCTAAGCCTTTTATTTTTTCCGGGAATATATCAACTTCTATTGGATCTTTTGTTTTAG
>JBHLLE010000733.1:675-2553 GCA_048885945.1 Candidatus Hermodarchaeota archaeon
AATATTTCTGCTAGTACTTGTAAAATCTCTTTATTTGCCGAAGCTCCACCAGTCACATAGATCTCCTTAGGTATTTCCTCAATCCATCTTGAATGCAGTCGCATAGATAGAAATTGAGATTCTACAATAGCTCTAACATTTGCCTTTACATCATCCTCATCAAATCCAAATCGATATACTTTCGGTTCTAATACCAACGGAACAATTTCAGGGAAGAAATAAGGTAGCATAATTTTTCCATTATTTCCTGGCGGGGTTTTATTTAAAATTTCAGAAAAACTGTCCCAATCGAGGTTAAATTTTTCCTTTATAGCCTCCCTTGCTAAAGAACCGTTCTTGTAACAGATTAAACTCATGTAATCTCCAGTTGGAGCTCCAAAAACATGTCCTTCACCATTCAGATCTAGATATAGATTTTTCAAATAGCTAAAATAGGTATCACTAGTACCTAAACTGACTGCAACTTTACCTTTATCAATAAGACCTACTCCAATTATACTATTAGGATTATCTCCTGACCATGGTATTATTAACGTATTAGGATTAAAACCGTATTTTTTAACGAAATATGAGGATATTTTTCCAATTACTTCTGAAGATTTAGCTAGAGAAGGTAATTTTTCTTTCAAATTAGGTGCTGTTGCGTCTAATGCTTTATTATCCCATCTTTTTGTTTTAATATTCATAAGATTCATACCTGCTCCATCCCCGTGATCAATGGGAGCATTTTTACCCAAAAGTATAGAAGCCATAAAGGAACTTACTAAGTGGATAATTACTGTTTGACTATATTCTCTGGGATTAGCTTGATAAAATTTTCTGATTTGAGGGCCACTAAACCGTTCAAAAGCATTAGAACCTGTTATTTTTATGGTTTGCTCTTTTCCCCCTAAAGCACTTCTAATTTCTTCACATTGTTTGGAAGTACTGGAATCCATCCAAATTGGACTTGTTTCGCGGCTAAAACAATTTTTTAATTGACTGATTAAACTCTGGTTAGGATTTAGATTTTCTAACGATTTAGTGAAATTTTTATTTAAATATACCGTACCGTGTTGTTGACCTGATCCAGAAATCGCTCTGATGTTCGTAATTGGAACATTTTCTTCAATTTTTTTTAGAATTAATTCAAGTGCCTCAATCCACATTAATGGTGGGGAGTGAACTACTTTTTCGTCTTCTGAGATTAGAATTCCGTTTTTTGTCCTATAATGAGGTAGCTCGGTAGCAAAATTTATACTAGTTTTATAAATTATAGAAATGCTATTTATTACTACTGCGGTTAGACTTTGAGTAGAACAATCCAATCCTAGATAATATTCTTCCATAGAATTTTAATTTTTTACTATTAATTTTTTATTATGGTATAAAAAACTAAGTTTTCTACAAATAAATATTAAATGGACTCATCATTCTGATTTTATAAATCTTTTTTTTTGTCCATCTGGGAAAAATTTTTTGTAAATAGTTTTTAATATTAAGATTTAGATATCTCCGCTATGAAATTCATCTATTGATTTTAATTTTTTTCGACAAAAAAAAGTATATTCTATAAAATTCTATCAAATGTAGATAAATTTAATAACGAATTTGCATAATTTAATAATCAAGAGTATAATTTTTGTAGTTTTTCATAATTAAAATTATAACATTTAATAAGATTTTTTTAGATTAATTAAATTATTTTTAAAATTTTTAAAATTTAATGGTGATAAATCGATGGATGTTATTGATTTAAAGATATTGGAAGAATTAAAAGAAGATAGTAGGGTATCTTTCAATGATATTGCTCAGAAAATTGGTAAAACCGAAGCGACTATTCGACGTCGAGTAAAAAAGTTGGTTGAAGATGATGTAATCAAAAAATTCACAATAGAA
>JBHLLE010000734.1:0-2550 GCA_048885945.1 Candidatus Hermodarchaeota archaeon
AGTATTCGAATCAAATGTTTTACTAAATTTATCAAGTATATGTTCTAAGACAGTTTTACCAGCAATATTAATAAATGCTTTAGGTTTACTTAATGTGAATGGTCTTAATCTACTTCCTATTCCTGCACATGGTCCTATTATTTTCATTTTAGTAAATTTTTAAAAAATTTTCAAATATTACACTAATTTTAATAATACTTTGATTTATCAGAATCAAAAACTCTTTGTAAATATCCAAATAATAGATCAAGTCCGTCTTCTTCTTTTGTAGTACATGGAATTAGTTCTGCAGTTGATCCCATTTGAAGAAATACTTCAGATAAATCCATTGACAATTCTCTAATTAATCCACTCTCTCTCTCACTTGTAGATTCTTCCAAAGCTTGAAAATCTTGACTCCAATTTACAACCATATCTATTTGGTCATCATCTAATAAGTCTGCTTTAGAAAGAATATTAATTTGAGGAATTTTTCGAAATCGAAATTGTACAGAAGCAGCTAAGAGTAATGTTGAAATAAATCCATTTGGTCTGAGTACAAAATTAGAATCAAAAAGAAAGCTTACTGATCTTTGAATGGAACCAAATCCTAATGCGCTTGCTATCAATGGTCCTGTTTCACGAAATGCGAAAAGTTCTAACTGACCTGCTGTATCTACTAAAATCCAATCTGGATTAAATTCATCTATCTCATCCTTAATGTCATCCAAATAATTAACCATTAAATCAGAAGCTAATATCATTGCTCCATTAGGACCTAATCCATATTTTTCCATAACTTCCTCAAGAACAATGAAATCTCTGATATCTATATCAGGAGCGTAAGGAATAACTCTTACTCCTGGATCTAGATTAATAGTTATAGCTGAAACTTCAGGATCTCGATTTGTTATATAATGCTGTAAATCACCGGTAAGTGTAGACTTTCCACTTCCTGCTGTTCCAATGAAGTAATTCAAATTAGGCATTTTTTTAATCTCTGTTGAATTGACTTGCCTTAATTATAATTTAATATTAGAAAGCAATAAAAGATTTTTTATAATAATTTGATGTAAGTTTATTCTCTATTACAGAATAAAATCAGGAAGTTTATTTCGGCTTCTTTAAGTTTTTTAAAGAAACTTGCGATTTATTTTGCTCTTCTATTCGTTTTATTTGGTTTTTTATAGCAATTTCTTCTTTTTCCTTTAATTCTTCTTTATCTAGAGTTATAGATTTAAGCTCTTCATCACTCATAGGTTTTAAAATATCTTTTATATTGAATCCATTATTTTTTTCAAAACTTTTTTTAAAAACAGATTTCATTTCTTTAATTACCAATATTTTAGCTGAAGATACTCCACTTTGGATTAAACCATCTTTTGAATATGGCTGTTTTATTCTTTCAATACCTATTTCTTGACTTCTTTTAATAACAGGTGGAGCAGGAAGGTATTGTTGATGGGTAAAGCTCCCACTTTTTAAAATTACTGCCAGATTCTTTAATTGCTCTTCAATATTCTTTAATGACTTATTACTTTCACTAATCATTGAAATCAGTGAGTGATCTTTAGAAGTGATCCCTACACCTTTCTTTCCGTATATAACGGTTCTTTTTTGTTCGTACTTAGTATACTCTGTTTTGATTTCTTCATAGATTTTTTCTGGAGTAAAAGCACCTTGTTGATTTTTATGAGGATCTAAGGTTTCTGTCTCGAATCCTAAATAACAATCCTCATTAATTGAGATTTCTGACATTTTAAACGTTTCCTCAAAAGAATACTCAATACGTTGACCTGAATATAAAAATATTACTAAACGCAATATCTTAATTTGGAGATTCTCAAGAGGGCTAATCAAATCTAAATCAATAGCAAAAGATAACGCTTCTTTTGAGTGAAATAATTTTTTGATGGAAATTAAATAGGGAGGGTCTTTATAGAAGATTTCTTGTTTTAGAATTTCAAATTGCAGATTTAAGCGCTTAATATTTTCAGGAAGGAATAATTGTTTTTCATCCTCATTCTTTTTAAATTCTAAAAAAAGTCTTTTCTGATCGTCCCAAAAAATTTGGAACAATTCCATTATCGTATATTACCCTTATTTTACTTAAATCTTACAATTTATTCAGATTGTAATTATTATTGAGTTAAATCTTTAAAAAATGTCGAGTTGATTAATTTATTGATTTTTATATTATTTTAAATTTAATTCTGAAAGAAAATATATAGGTCTTTTTAAGTTGTCCTTGAAATAATTAATTTCTTCTTTTGACTCTTCTCCAATATAATTATCTATATCAAGTACCAAAATTGCTTCTTGATCATGTAATTTTCTTAATGCAATCTCCTGTAGTTTATTCCATTCCTCATCAGAAAATTTTTTTTTATTCAATAAGCCGTCAAAGGAACAGATATTCACCAATTTTTTATGAATTATTTGAAGGATTGATTCAATTTTAATAAAATATTCCTTAAAGCGAATAGAACCAACTAAAAAAATCTTGTTTTCTTTAATTTTTGAAAAATCATAGTCTTTAAACTCAGCCAAGAAATTCTTATTTAATCGTTC
>JBHLLE010000735.1:0-2546 GCA_048885945.1 Candidatus Hermodarchaeota archaeon
TTATATTCAAATTATTATTTAATATTATTTAGACCTTATTAGACTTAATTTTAATACAAATCTATTATAATTTACACTTATGTATAAATCAATTAAATTTAAATAAGATTATGGAATAAATTTAAATTAGCTATAATCCAAAAAATTATGAGAGACAATGGGGTTGAAATTAGAAGATATAAATGGAGTAGGTAAGACTACTGCCGAAAGAATGAAATCTGCAGGAATTGATTCAGTAGAAAAATTATCTTCATTAAAACTAGATGATTTATTAAAAGTTAATTGGATTGGTCAATCTACAGCTGAAAAATATATTGAGACAGCAAAGAAGTTGCTTGAGACACTCAATTTTAAAGAAGAAACTAATCATATTGAAAAACAACAACCTGAAGGAAAACTAGTTTATAAAAAGAGTACTAATAACGATCTGATTAAATTAAAGAAGGTTAATAGTCCTAAACCTATGAAATTTCCTAAAAAAGAAAAAATAAGTTCTAAGGAATTAAAGCCAAGATCAGGAAAAACTAATAGAAAAAAATCAACATTACATTATCCTGTAAAAAAAAACCATACAAAGAAAAAAATTGAACCTGTCTTAAAGACTTTCTTTTCCGAAGATTATATGCAAAAAATTAGATTTTTACATTTTAAAATTAAAAATATTGAAAAAGATCTTGATAAGCAAGATATAAATTACAATAGTGATGATCTTAAACAATTTAGAAATTATATAAGACTTTTAAATGTAAATTATAAAACTCAGAGCCAGATTAAGATTTTTAAGGAATTAGAACTAACTCCAAATTTTTTTGATCCAATTGAGAAAAGAGAGATTCAAATTTGGGATTTAATGTACGAATGTACCCGTGTATTATGGGTTTTAGCTAGAGCTTATGCTCAGCTCTCTAATGATTATGAATCTAAAAATGAATTAAACAATGCAATAGTAACAATAGTCGAATCTAGTAAAGCTTATAAAACGGCAGCATATTTCAGTTCAGCTTGTACTCGTCAAGAAGATATAGGCATTTCTTTATCTGCTGAAAATCTTGAATTTAACTCTGAAGAAGCTCGAGTTCTTGCTCAAGGTATTGTTGCTATGAGGGAAGAAAATGAAAATAGCTATTTTCGTGCAGCTAAAATTTATTCTGGATTAAGCATGTTAGATCAAAGATTAATATATTTGAAAGAATTTAAAAGAAAAGAGAATTATCAACTTAAAGCTCAGTACAATTATGATATGGGCAAAGCTTGTCACTTAAATGCAAGAGCTTTATTAAATACATTAAAAATTTCAAAAAATAAAAAAAGAATTACACGATTGCAGGAAAAAGCCAATTACTATTTTTATAAAGCAGAAGAGTTATGGGAAGATATGCTAGAGAATTTTGATGAACTTTCAGAAGAGGAAAAAAAGAATTTGGAAATTAATTTATCTATAGTCAATGAAAATATAATGGAAAATGATGTAGAGATTATTGATCATGATGAGGCTTTAAATATTCAAGATCCAGATCCGTTTGTCATAATTCCTGAAAATCTAGCTTATTTTTTACCAAAAACTACCAAATATTTGACTAAATATCCCACAAAAAACCTTGAATATAGAAGAATTAAAAAATATAAAGATTTTAAGTTAGAAACTAAACTTCAACTTGATAAAATTGAAAAGTTATCTAACAAAAAGGCTGGCATTGGTCGAACGATAAAAGAATTAAAAACTTTATATAGAAATAACGAAATAGACATCAATAAATTCTCTGCTCTTTTAGAAAAATACTCGACTAAATATAATATGATAGAGAGTGCCATTAATAAATTGAAGAAGATCTATAAGGAAAATAAGTCAGAAAAGAAACAGAATGAACAGGTTCTAACACATTGAAATTAATTTTCGAATCTTTTTAAACTCTATTTTTAAAATTTTTACAAAGATGATTAAAAATTAAATATCAATAAAATTATAATAATATTATAAAGTATAAGTGTAAGAATTCCAATATAAAGATTCTACTTATGTCAGAATATTATAATAAAATTATTGAATACTTTAAGAAATATTGGTTTTATTTAGTTATAGTACTAATCGTTATAATATTTATTTTTAATAGAATAATCGCAATCTGGGGAGCTTTTATATTTTTAATCTTAATCGTTTTACTCTATTTACCAACACTTTCTTTTAAGGCTAAATTAGTTAAATTCATGAAAAAGCATAACATAATTGAAGATAAAGCTATTGCTAAAAAATTTGCGCGTCCTTTAGATGAAATTAAAGAAAAGATGGAGAACTTAACCTCGAAACAGAAAAGAAAAAATTGGTTAATTGTCGGATTAAACAATAGGTATGTTTTTTATAATGAAGAAACCATTGAAAAATTTAAAGATCTTTACGAAATGGGGTATAATGAGAAGCGAATATTCGATACTTTAAAAAAAGATATAAAAATTAGAACGAGAGCGGAGATCAAGGCTATAGAAGATCGTCTGATTTACCAAGATAAACTTAAAGAAAGGAAAGAGGTCATTAAAAGTAAAATTCAGAA
>JBHLLE010000736.1:0-2545 GCA_048885945.1 Candidatus Hermodarchaeota archaeon
CCCTATGTAGAAGGCTTAATGAAAAATAGATACATTTGGCAATTAAAAAACATTCCAAAGGAGAAATTAAATCCCATTAAACCATTAGTTAAGGGAAAAAATATAATTTTAATTGATGATTCTATTCTTTCTGGTGATACCTTAAAACAAATTATTAAAATGTTAAAGGAAGCTGGAGCACATGAAATCCACGTTAGAGTTAGTTGTCCACCTATAATTCACAATTGTATGTTAAATGACAGTTTAGCAAGCAAAAAAATTTTAATTGCATTTGAAAAAAAGGTAACAAATTACGACGATTTTAACATGGAGATGAAAAAATATATAGGAGCAGATAGTTTGAAGTATCAAACTATTGAAGCATTGATAAATGCAATCGGTTTAGATAAAAATAAAATTTGTTTAAATTGCATAATGGAATATTGTTTAGTGAGAGAAGAACCTAAGGCGAAAAAATCAAATAATATTCAACTAATAAATTAAAAATATTAGAAATAAATAAGTTCAAAAATATTACTTTTCATATTAATTATTAAATAAAATGATTGAATTATATTATTTGAAAGATTTAAGAAATCTAAAAATAAAATGAATAACAATTCAATCTATTTTAAGTTAAAATAGAGATTTTCAAAAACTTATTAGGTAATTAAATATTAAATATGCTTGATAAAATTTAGTTTACCTTATTAAATTGAGGTGGTTTAATATTGCGTTGTAGAGCATGTATGAGATGCAGGGAATATGCAATTATTCATCCTGAAATTCCTACAAATCAAGATCTTTTAAAATCATTTGAAGCTAAACATAGGGGACACACGGTTGTAACCTTAGACATAAGTGAAGTAAGAGGTTCTTTCAAAAATTTTCAGAGTGAAGAATCAGAAGAATCTGAAGCTCCTTCAGAGAGCTCTGAATAATTTTTTAAAAAATTTTTTTCTATTAATTCGATTAAATCTGTGTTTCTCTATAAATCAAATGCAGACTTAAATTCTATTTTAATATCTTTTCTTTTATCAGCTTTTCTTATTGAGTTGAATTGGACAGAAGATGTGATATATACCTTAGGATTAAGTTCTGAAACGAATTGAGAAGTTTTTACTGTTTGATGTCCTCTATAGGCTTGGACTATTGCCGGAGATATTAAATATAATAAATCTTTTGATCTTGTTACCGCTACATAAAAAACGCGGCGTTCTTCTTCAAATTCTTCATCATAACCAATAACTCTACTTGAAGGAAAAAAATCTTCACATAGCATAGGAACAAATACCACGCGCCATTCAAGACCTTTTGCTCGGTGGAGGGTTGATAAGACAATTGGATTTTCATCTACATTTTGTAAACCCATCTTAACAGTCTTTGATTCAATATCAGACAAATTCAAGGTTAATGTTTCTAAAAATTTCCTGATAGTTTGATAATTTTGAGCGTAGATCCTTAGCTGCTTTAAATCATCTAAACGATCTTGCCAATTAGGATATTTAGATTTTAAAATTTCTTCTAATACATTTAATAATTTTGATATTACTTCTGCTGGTGAATCTTCGGATGAAAAAGAGGAAAATCTTTTTACATGAGAAATTATTTTTTTTTTTCCAATATTTTGAATACGAGAGCCTTTCATGGTAACAGAAAAAAAATCCTTTCTAAGGAGAGTTGTAATAGGATTGTCTGTTTTAGATATGACACTAAAAATTTTTGCGCCAGAAGTGCTACCTATACCAGGTGTCATTGAAAAAATCCGCGACCATGAAATTTCATCGTAAGGATTATCAATAATCCTTAGATGACATATTAAATCCTTAATATGTGCTCTTTCGAAGAAGCCAACTCCTGCCCTTACTTCGTAAGGAATGTTTTTTGCTTGTAATTCCATTTCAATTTTTAACGAATGGTAACCAGCACGATATAGAACTGCTATTTCTTCCAATTTGTATCCTTCTTGACGTAATGCTAAAATTTGGTTAGCAATAAACCTAGCCTGATCCCAGTCATCACCTACATTAACTTGATATGGTTTTAGACCTTGTTTTCTTGTTGTCTTCATTATTTTGCGATACTGATGCTGATTATGTTTTATGGAGTCATTAGCTAATTCTAAAATCTCAGGAATACTTCGATAATTGTAAGTTATTTTGTAGACTTTACAATCCTTATATTTATTTGAGAAGTCTAATATATTCTTAAAATTGGCCCCTCGAAAAGAATAGATACTTTGAGCGTCATCACCTACAGCCATTACATTTCTGTTTGGATTTTGACTTACAATCTTATGAATTATCTCGTCTTGTATGTAATTTGTGTCTTGGTATTCGTCAACGAGAACATATTTCACTCTTTTAGCTATTAATTGGGCCACAGATTTCTCGTCTAATAATTGGTTCCAAAACACTAAAAGATCGTCAAAATCTAATAAACCATCTTCTGCTTTCTTTCTCTTATAAATTTTGTATACATCTTTTAATTTCCTTATAACATTTTCGGTATCAAATTGATTATATCTCCATAAAATCACGTCTCGAATTGACATATTACAAGTAAT
>JBHLLE010000737.1:0-2541 GCA_048885945.1 Candidatus Hermodarchaeota archaeon
TATAATTTTTATTCTTGATTAAATGAATATTTAAACTAAAAATTCTAATTTTAAAAAAAATTCCATTCATTTGCTTAATTTACATTTATTCAATTAATTTTCATTAGAACCGGAATTTTACTTTTAATGACCCCCCCTTTATAAATAAAGATATATATCATTAAATCTGCTGTCTATCTAAATTTAAAAACTAATTTACGTATAATCTTTCAAAGGGGTTGGCTTATAGAATAAAATATTATATTTCCGTATTGATTACCCAACCGATTTAACAAAAAACCCTACCCTTTTATATTCTATAACCCCCCTTTTCTTCTTTAATCATACTTTTTTTAATTTTATCTAGATTTTTGTGGTTTTTAAATAGAAATCTATAAAATAATTATTAATCGGTAAAGGTTGTTAATATGGAAAAAAAGAACAGTCTTATTAAGATTAAGTTTAAAATAGTTGTAAATTTAACAGCAAACAAAAATGATTATAAAATAGCTCTATTTTTGAAATGCGAACCTAATTTAAGGAAAAATATCTCAAAATTATACGATCTATTTGATATAGTTATTATAAATAGAAACAGGCTTTTGATAGTTGATAGAGATATCGCACTCATATTTGCATTAAGCTCAATCTTTTTAGAAGATGTCTTTGGTTATAATTATAAGTAAAATATTAGTGAAGAAAAAAAATTAGTAGGAAAGAGAAGTGCTTTAAGAAAAAGCATAATTCATAACACCCCGTATGTTTAAATAGATTGTAATTGAAGCGTTAAAGTATGTTTAAAGATAGATGTTTTCATTATATTTTACATGTTTATCTTATTTATCAAATCTCTATTATTAATATTCTAGATTTTTATTCTCTCCTTAGTTAATTACACCCTATAAAGGAAGGTACATCTAATGAAAAGTTTACCAGATAAGGTATGTATCGATTGCCATAAAATATTGACGTTTCAAGAATTCAGGATAAATAATCCATCGTTATCGCTACAAAAAGCTATTAAACTGTGGAAAGATCCTTTAATAACACCATATTGCCCTGATTGTTTTTTAAATAGACCAGAAAAACCATATAAAACGAGAAAAAGAGAATTTTCCTATTATAAAACATTTAATAAGACTTAATTAAAAATGATAATAATAATGACCTTTATAATAAACTCCCTTTAAAAGTCCTTCCTTTACCATAATTTTTAACTCATTATCAACCTTATTATCATCAACAGAAATAAAATCACTTTCTGCAAAGAATTTATCAATAAACGCATCCAATGTGAATGCTAATTCATTGTATGTTTCAAAAAAATGATAATATTTAGCTTGCCATTTACTTAAAATCATTTCGGTATTAATATTTGGCATTTTATAAAGATCGTCAATCATCACGACTCGATGGGCTTCACAATAAGGTCCAGTATCAGTATAGTAGATTGGATAACCATCTTCATACTTTTTTCTACCTATATTTCCTTCAATATCGCTTATTTCCATAATATTTCCTGAATTGTATATTTAATAACTAGATATTCTTTCACTTGGATTTATTTAAACAAAAAATTAATATATTAATAATTTAGAATCATGTTTCTTATCAAACTGAAATTATTTAAATACATATGACGAAACTAAAACTAGAGTTCTAAATATTTAATCATTACCAATTTTACTATAAAATAAAATATACTTAAGTGAATAAATTATGGAGTTATCTACTTTAGATTTTCTACAAGGGTTATTTAGTTTAATATTTGTAATCATTTCTTTATTTATAGGTTTAATAATCCTTTCGAAATATTTTGTCTATCACCATAGATTATATATATTAGTGGGATTAAGTTGGATTGGAATAAGTTCTCCTTGGTTTGGTGATGCGGTCAATTACTTGCTAATAATTACTACAGGTGAACAAATTTCTCCATTCTTGTCGTTTTTAATTAGTTTTTCTTTATTACCCGTTTTTGTTTTATGTTGGCTTGTTGCTTTTAATGATCTAACCACTCCTAATAATAAGTGGCTCATTATCGTCCCATATTTAATAATTGGGATAATCTTTGAAGTAATCTTCTTTTATTATTTATTCACTGATGTGTCATTACTTGGTACATATATTGGCTTATTTCATTTAGTATTTACTCCATTTATGCAGTTATATTTATTTGTAAATACTATTGTTTTCTTAATCACCGGTCTCATCTTTTCTGGAAAATCAATGAAGTCTGAGGACGATAAAGTTAGAATAAAAGGAAGATTTTTAGGGTTAGCATTTATTGTTTTTATTATTGGAGCCGTTTTAGAATCCTTAATTCCACTAACAGCAACAACAGTAGTTATAGCGCGTATTGTTATGATATTAAGTGCTCTTTTATTTTATTTAGGATTTATTTTACCTGAGTGGGTAGCAAAAATTTTTGTCAAATAATAATTAATTTTCCTTTTTTTTAAGATAAAAAATTAAAAAATTACAACGGTCTATTTCTACTTAATACATCTGAATTTTCATTTATTAAAAATTATTAGGTAAATTTATTATGTCGAAAAGTAA
>JBHLLE010000738.1:0-2530 GCA_048885945.1 Candidatus Hermodarchaeota archaeon
TGCTAATTTGAGGCAAAATTGCAGCTTTTTCTCTAAAAAAATGGAGTTTTTCTTCAAAATAAACAAGAATTTTTTCTATACAATCCATATCTTCTTCAATATCTTGATGTAATTTAGCAACAAATTGTTGAAATTCATTGAGGATGATGGTAATAAAGATTTCTTCTTTACTTTTAAAGTAATAATAAAGAGAAGCTTTGTTTAATCCAATTTTTTGAGCAATATCTTCAAGTGTTGTTTTTTTATAACCAAATTTAGCAAAACACTCGCTAGCAGCCGATAATATCTGTTCTTTTTTGTTTTCTGACATAATTATTATGATTCAAATTTTCTACCAATCAAATAAAATATTTGAATGGTAGTTTAAAAATCTTACCATTAATATAAAAATTGATTAATAGCTGCTCAAAACTATTAAAAAATAAAAAAGAATTGCATAATCTTAAAATTAAATAAACTCTAATCTTAGTTTATATCTTTTTTAGTATAAAATTAAGTAATCGCATCTTCATTGAATCCTTTTACCATTAACCATATTGCTAAAAATATTTCGTTTGATATTACGGGAAGATGAGAGATGATAAACGGAATTACGGTTGTACCAGTCATCAAATTTATCAAGGATGCTACTATCATTATCGAGGATGAAATAATACCCCAGACAGATATAAATCGTGGAACAAGTTCTGATTGATATAATATATAAGCAAGTATTAGAAATCGCATACCAAAAAGATATAAAATAACTGTGTCATATATCCAATCGCGTGTTTCAAATATTAAAATGCTAGATGTTTCTGGGTTTATTATAAGAGGGAAAAGTAGAATTGCAGCGATAATGATGAATATCCCCTCAATTGTTTTAATAATAGTGTATCCAAAAGTTAGAATTTTATTGTATGGTTTTAAGATTGGAAATAATAAAAATGCTGCACCAATAACTGCAGCACCACTAATTAACTCAAGGAGGAGTACAATTGTTAGTAATTCTATGAAAAGAATACTTATCGTACAATACGCAATTAAAATTAATGTACCGATAATTATTGAGTTTCTACGGAGGGATATATCCTTAATTTGATTTGCTATTTCATGTTTTTCAGTTTTTTTTGTTCTATTAATCTTTAATCCCCTATTTTTTCATTTAAAAGATTTTAAAGTTGAGATTAATGATAATATGAGAAAAAATGATATTAAATCAATCTAGAGTCCAATATTTGAGTTAAAATTTAAGATTTGAATAATATAAGAAATAAATACGAAATTTAACCATAGTGCTTCTCTTCTTCGTGTTCCGAATCAATGGCATCTTGCTCCACATCTCTTCCTAGCCATTTTTCGCTGAGCGCTTCCTTATACCACTCGTGCTGAATGATCAGACACATTATTTCATTGGTTCCAGTCCAAATCTGCCCAATTCTTGAATCTCGTAAAAGGCGCTCTATTGGATAGACGGTAGTGTATCCTATTCCTGCCATAATTTGCATGGAATTATTAATGATTTTCCAGGTATTTTCAGTAGAAAACTTTTTTGATTCAGAAACAAGTCTTCTTTGCAAAGCGGGGGGAGCTCCAGCATCAATACTTTTTGCTGTGTTGTAAATTATCCCTCTGATTGCATCCAATAGGGTACAATTTTCAGCAACCATGAAACTAACGGCTTGAAATCTATTTATAGTTTGACCAAAAGCTTTTCTCTTCGTGCTATATTTTGTAGCTATCCTATGAGATGCCCGTGCAAGTCCAAGTAATCCAGATGCGGTAGTAAGTCTTTCAGGAACCATCATCTGATAAAAAATTTTACCACCCGCTCCTTCGCCAAGAATGAGGTTTTCTGCAGGAACTTTTACATCTTTAAATTTTATCCTTCCCGCACCGCCTCCTCGAGTTCCTAATAAACCATATAAATATTCTGTGTTTACACCTTCAACTCTATCAACTATAAACAAACTTAAGGCAGTATGTGGGTCTGCTTTTGGATCCAAATTAGTTTTAGCGTACACTAAGAAGAAATCGGCACCTTCCGCACCCACCACAAATCGTTTTTCTCCATTTAAAATGTAATGATCTCCTTCTTTCACTGCCGTACAAGTTGCGCCAAAGAAATCTGAACCTCCTCTAGGTTCTGTTAACGCTTCAGCACAGAATTTTTTTCCTTCGCACATAGGTTTAAGATATCTTTGTTTTTGATCTTCACTGCCAAATATGTTGAGAGCTTCCCCGCAAATACTTGTAATTGAAAATAAACAGGCAAGCGAACTGCCTAAAACTCCAATTTCTTCTTCCGCAATTATTTCTGCCTCCCAGTCAAGCCCTCGCCCTCCATATTCTTTTGGAAATCTTATACCAATTAGATTATGTTTAGCTAATCCTCGTACAAATTCTGCGGGATATTGAATCTCGTCTTTATCCATTTTTTTTAATAGAGAAGGGGGAACTTCATTCTTTACAAATTCTCGAACTTCCTCTTTGAATTTTTTGTATTCTTCACTTAATAAATAATCATACATTTTTAGTACCTCTTTTTTAA
>JBHLLE010000739.1:0-2527 GCA_048885945.1 Candidatus Hermodarchaeota archaeon
GGATTTATTAGTGGTCCTCCTTTAAAGGCAATATCTCCTCCTTCAAAGAATACTTTTGCTCCACATTCAGCATAGGTTTTAAAAATTCCAATTACAAATTCAGTGGTATAATCAAATCTTTCTTGGATGAATTCTGGATCTTTTCTTAAAGTTCTTGCAAATGCATCCATTCCCATTCCTTGCCATACAGGAGGAAACACTGAAGCAAAATCGTCTTGAGCCATAATTAAAAAATCTGGATTATTAAATTTCTTTTGGCGGCGCAAAAGAGTTTTGAAGAATTTTTTTGCTTTTTTATAAATTTCTTTAAAATCTGCATTTTCAAAATTTTTCCAATCGTCTTTAGTTTTTATCAACCCACCATAATAATCGGGAAAGATATTACCATCGTGATTTAAAATTTTATATTTCCGTCCGAAAATATCAGTCATTTCCTCTTTACTTTCAAATCTAAAAGGAATGTATCCCGCACCACACGTATCATATCCAATTGCGGCGGCAGTTTCCATAGCACGTGAAAAGACATTAATTTCAATTTCATTCATAATGCTATTAACTCGTTCTACCCAATCATCAGGATATTGTTGCTCCAATTCATCAATTACATTAAATGCGCTACGTGGAGGCTTTCCTAAAACTTCATCACAGATATTTCCATCCACAGCAACAGCATGAATGGGTACCCTGTCAACTGGTTCATGATTTAAGGCTGCCCAAACTCTATCTTCGTTATTCATAATTTTTCAAAATAAAAAATAATACGATTAATAAAAAGTTAATTTAATAAGATTTCAATTAAATAAATTCAAAGCCTGCTTCTTTTAATTCTCGAAATAACTTTTTATTCATAGCTACCATAGCTTTAGAAGGATATCTAAGATTAAATAAAAATTGTGCTGGATTTTTTACACTAAACTTCTCTATACGTTCTTTAACTCTTTTTACCATATTTCCATTTAGCTGCTTGTCATATTCAAGAGCTTCTACATACGCTTCTTGAAAAAATTCATCTATATTAACGTTAAATGCTTCATATTTGTTATTATAAGCTGCAATTATATCAGTTTCATTCATATTTTCGTATTTTTCTTTATGAATAATAACAGATTTGTTTATTTTACAAATATTTTCTGGAATTCTTTCAGGATATCCAATGGATAAAGAAATTATAGGTAAAACATATTTTGGTACCGTAAAATATTTTCGAACTTTATTAATTTTTCCTAAAATAGTACCTACGTAGATTGATCCGAGACCGTAACTTTCAGCTAAGATTACTACATTTTGAGCAGCACAAATAACATCTGTATAGGCAACTAGAAATTGTATAAATGCATTATCGCCAAGAAAAACAGTGTTAGACATAGACGCCCACTTTTTCATTCTATTAAAATCAATACAAAAAATTAACGATAAAGGTGCATTTTGAACCCAAGGTTGTCCATCAAGAAATTTAGACAGTTGCTTTCTTGATTCATCATCTTGTATAATAATGATAGATAGAGGTTGGAAATTACCACCTGATGGAGCGTTATTTGCCACATCAGTCAATTCATCAATAATTTGCTGTGGAATTTTTTGATCTTTAAAGCTTCGCACAGATCTTCTTTTCATCATAATATTATAAAAACTCATAAATTATCCCTTGATCATAACAAAGAAAAAGTCTAATTTCGATAAACAAGAACACTTGCTTAATTTAATTATTTATAATATTAGAATAAATCTTAATAAAATAATTGGTTTATTTTAAAATTTAAATAAAAGATAAAAAGATTAAAAAAAATTAGTTTAATAAAATTCCATCTTCCATATGGATGATTCTATCTGCGCAAAACTTAAGTCTATCATCGTGGGTTGCGATAAGTATAGTCGTACCTTTTTCATCTGCGATTTTTCTGAAATATTCGCCAATGTTATGTCCATTTTCAGAATCCAAATTTCCTGTGGGTTCGTCTGCGAAAATTAACCTAGGTTGATTAATTAAAGCTCTAGCAATGGCAACTCTCTGTCTTTCCCCACCACTCAACTCTTTTGGGAGATGATTTAATCTATGTTCCATTTTCAACATAGTTAAAATCTCTTTACATCTCTTTTTATATCCGTTTTTATTAATTTTTCCTATTTTGCACATTAATTCAACATTTTGAAGTACGGTAAGTGATTTGACCAAATTAAAGGATTGAAATATAAATCCAATCGAGTTCCTTCTAGTATCTGTCATGATAGAGTTTTTAGTATTCTTATCATAGGTATTCTCATCGAAATAAATAATTCCTTCGGTGGGGTGTAAAAGTAGCCCCATAACAGATAAAAGCGTGGTTTTACCAGCTCCGGATGGTCCCATTAGTATAATAACTTCTCCTTCTTTCAACTCAAAATCAACATTTTTCAAAGCTTTTACTTCAAATCCATTTAATCCATAATATTTTGACACATTATCAAGAGTCATTATCTCTGTTTTACTCATAGTTATTATTACCTACTTATTATTATCTTGATTAAAAAGAATGCAAGGATATATTAA
>JBHLLE010000740.1:0-2527 GCA_048885945.1 Candidatus Hermodarchaeota archaeon
TGCAAAATAGATTAGTCTTTAAATTAGTTAATTGAATATGAATCTCTAGACCTATTATAACAAGCATTGAGTCTTCTGTTAAAATTGTTTATAACACACTCTATTCGGTCATTATAAAACTCTAATTAATTTTAAATGTTAAATATTAAAAGCATTCTTAACATTTATATTTGAATTTTATATAATGTAAATTCTATTACATTAATTATTTAAGAATGTATCATAATCGCTCCCCGAAAATTGAGCCTTTCCCGTTATAAAAAGATTATCCTCAGAATCTATTAAAATTCCATAAGCTTCATTTTCATTATCAAGATCCCACAATTTATACCATTGAAAATCACCCGTCTCGTTAAATTTTACAATGGACACATCTCTATCACTTCCCCCATAACTTTGAGTATACACCATCAAATACATATTATTATTCGAATCTAAAGAAAGAGAATATCCATACTCTTGCTGAATAAGTTTTTGAGAACAATATAGTTCTGTAATAAATCACTCAATCTTAACAAAATAATTTTAATTATACAATTTTTTTATATAAAATATGTTAAATAAAAAGGATACAAAATCTGGAGGAAAAAGTGCAGAAAAAGCTCTCTTTTCTTTCGATCCTAATATTAGTACTACACAATTAAAAATCTATAAAATTCTTGCTAGTATTGATTTATTTCTATTTTTAGTTTTTTTAGTTTTATCTTTCTTCTATAATTTGTTATCAATCTTCTTTTCACTTTTCTCCTCTTTTTATGCATTTCTTTTTTCTTTATCTATATTTCTTTTATTCTTCATATCCTTTGCATTTTTCTGTATAAAAATCATTTTTATATCTTCTGTTATAAATATAGTGGATAATTCTAAATTCGAATTTACAAATAAGGAAATAATTTGGGATTATAAAAAAAAATATGATAAATCTCTCTCAATCAATAACATACCCTAC
Source organism: Candidatus Hermodarchaeota archaeon (assembly GCA_048885945.1). Taxonomy (GTDB): domain Archaea; phylum Asgardarchaeota; class Lokiarchaeia; order Sigyniarchaeales; family SOKP01; genus LW40-45. The sequence goes on from JBHLLE010000740.1 coordinate 950, forward strand.
ACATTTACAATTCCTTACTCTCAAATCGCATTAATAAATATCGAAAAAAAGCAAAAATTTTGGAATATAAATACTATCCTTAAAAAAGAGTTCATAATTCCAAAAATTCCTCATCTTACTTTAATTAGAAATCTTGATAGAAAAATATTTATAATACCAAGAATCTCAAATGAGAAATTAGCTGAAAAAATTAAATCCTATATTAAAATTAGTTAATTGAATATGAATCTCTAGACCTATTATAATAAGCATTGAGTCTTCTATTAAAATTGTTTATAACACATCTTATTCGGTCATTATAAAACTCTAATTAATTTTAAATGTTAAATATTAAAAGCATTCTTAACATTTATTTTTGAATTTTATATAATGTAAATTCTATTAATTTTGAGAGTATTTATCTATTATTTGTTTATAAGTTAAAGTTTTAATACCATTTTTTTCAAATAGTCTCTCGTAAAATTCATGAATTTCATTCCAAGTCATTTTTTTATATGATTTTAATTTAAATTTTTCTCCAATAATAGTCCTCGGATTCATTCCACAACCCAATGAATTAATAGCTACCTTTCGTCTTAATATCTTTTGGATATTATCGAAAGTTTGCCCTCTTATTCCTATTAACAAATGAGAAATCTGTTGATAAATATAATAAACCATTTTACGATTTACCTCTATTTTTTCTCCAATATAAGTACCTGATTTACCTTCTATTATCCATTTTTTATATTGATCAATATTAACTCCTCTCATTAGTTTCTTTAATTTATAATCTGAAGTACCTAAACTGTCTTTTTCTAATTTTATTGTCTTTAAATATGAGCTAACTATTTGCGCGTCCAAAAATCCACATTTATTAATTATTTTCTTTAAGTCTTTGATTGATCCAAAATAACGATCAAACTTATTATTTGACCAATCTAGTAAATCTAAAATATCTCTTTTTTTGATGTTATTATCATATATTATTAAGTCTTCCAGAATTGGTAATAAAAATCTCATGTATACTATATTTTGTTTACCCCACATATTTTGAATTTGGCGACTTACCTCTCTTACATCAATATGTTCTAATTCCTTATATAGTTTTTTTATTATTTCAGTAATGGAAACATAACTTAATCCTAATGATAGCATCCCTGCAAAATCTAACCAAGGAAGTTTGTAAAATATACCACTTATGCCCCGTCCTCCACCACCATGACGTTCGTTTAATCCATTTTTCACTGTCCCTAAAGTTCCATCATCATTTATATATGATCTAGTATAAAAACGCTCTCTATCTCTCGCAAAAATTATCCCTCTTGTCATTTCTATTTGGAAAATATCAAAACAACTTTTAAAAACATCCTCTCTAATGTAGTACATCATTATATAATATTCCTTAGTCCCTTTTTTATTAATTAAATTGTTATAGATATCTTCAAAAGTACCACCTTCTGATAAAAATATACTATATTTGCTATTCAGTTTAATTGCTTCCCTAATTGCTTTATGTAATTTTGTAAACGATATATATACATGACCTTCCTCACGAATTCCACAAGGAGCAAGAGCCTCTATAATATGCTCTTCAAT
>JBHLLE010000741.1:0-2522 GCA_048885945.1 Candidatus Hermodarchaeota archaeon
TGGCATCCCAATTTCTGGGCAAGACCACATGAATATCCTGGACAACGAAATATATGCCTTGCGTTGGTAGATCCAAATCTTGTGGGAAAAAAAGGGGGATGGAGCCCTTCTAAAACGATAACCACGGTTATTCAAGCAATCACTGCAATGTTGAACACACGTGGTGCTTATTTTAATCCCACAGATGTTTTCAATAAAAAAGCAGCCCTTGAAGTAATGAACGATCCAAAAAGATTTGAAAAAAAAGTAAAACATTTAGTTAAAAAATACGCTAATCAAAAATGGTAAGGTACAATGAGGATTAAGTTATGAGTAATGACAATAGCATGAACAAGGAATATAAAGAGAAACTTAAAAAGAAAATTAAGGAACAATTAAAGAAAGAGCTAATTGAAGAAATATATAAAGAATTGAAATTAGAAGAAAACGAATTAACAAACGAAATTTCAACGATGATTAAGAACAAGGGCACACCTAAAATTGAAGAGACCAATTTAGAACCAGAAATAAAAATCCCTCAAAAAGAATTAGCTAAGAAAGAGAAAAAATTATTTATATCTGTGAAAGCAATCCTAAAAATAGCTAGCCACGCATTAAAATACGCTCATTCAAAGATTCCTAAGCAAAAATGGGTTGAAGTAATTGGACTTTTAGCAGGATATATAGATTACGATGGGAGTGTTTTATATATTGAAGATGCTTACCCAATGGGTCATGGTTCAGCAATATACGCTGAAATTAAAGATTATAAAAATTTTGTAAGAGCTTTTAATGATATTAAAAGAAATAATTTATTTATTTGTGGATGGTACCACTCTCATCCATCGTATGGAACTTTTATGAGTGATGAAGATATTGGCACTCAGACTAGATATCAAAAACTATGGAAAAAAGCAGTAGCACTAGTAATAGATCCTTACAAAATTGATGGAACTTCTTTAGGATTTGAAATATACAGAGCTAATCTAAGGACTAGAAAATGGTTCCCTCTTTCATTCGACATAAAAGGGGATCTAGATGTTCGCATGCTACCTGAAATCTTAGCTTTTATGAACCCAATAATAGAAGGAAAGCCAGCATATCTAGAATATGATGAGAGTTAATATAAAGTGTTCTTAAGAAAAGGGGTTTTATTAAACCATGGGAAAAAAGCAATTTCTTATAATTTTACTTATTTTTTTATTATTAGCTATATTTTTCGGTATTTTTATAGAAAATTCAATTAATATATTTTTTTCATGGCTTTTGGTTGGAACATGGATAATTTTTTCCATAATATTTATAGAAAAAACTCGCGAGAAAAAAGAATATAATTCCCCGCATAATACACCTTTTTTTGTATTTGGACCTTTATCAATCGGATTTTTTTATAGTTTTTGGAGCTATTTTACTGGATTTCTCGAATGGAATCTTCTTGAGCGTTATGGAATATCATTGTATTTAAGTCCATGGACCCTTTTTTTTAGCGTTCCTTACCTTTTTTACGGTTTATATGTGATCCGATCGTGTTTTAAAAAATTTAATGTAGTATATGTAATAAAAAATAGATCTGTTGGTGCGCGTAAATTTGGTACTTCTTATATCATCATGATTTTATTGGGTCTTTTATTTTTTCTATTATTTAACAATTCAATAATGAACTTTTTTAGGATTATAGTATCTCCTATAAACGAATACTATTCTATTTTTAACAGTTTTGGTTTATGGATGATAGGGATAACTTCAATTTATTTTTTAATTAGGCACAGTATTTTTGGAAGGAATCGTTCAATTCCACAAATAACTTCAGATTATGTTGCTCGTCGCAGAAGTAGAATAGAAAGCATTAGTAGTCCTTCAACTAGAGCAAGACCTCAAAGACGACAATCATCTACAACATCAAGATCTAGACCTAGAAGACAAACTACGACCACTTCTATAAGGTCTAGACCTAGAAGCCAGACAACCACTTCTTCTTCAAGAACTAAACCAAGAGGACAAACAACAAAAGCTTCACAAAGCCGTTCAAAACCTAAATCTTCCACAAAAGCAAGATCTACTGCTACAAGAAAACCCACAGCTGTTAGTGCAGATTTTGAAAGACTAAAACCTAAAGCAGGAATTCTTTCTCTCGAAGATTTTAAATGTATTTTCTGTTTTAATTTACCTTCTTCTCCTTCAGATGACGGAAGGGGGATTATATTATGCCCCAAATGTAGACATCCCGCTCACGCCGATGAATTTAAAGAATGGCTTCAAAATTCTACACTATGTTCTCGATGTGATGCGCCAATTCCATTACATTTTCGTCAAAATCCCGTAATTATTCCTGTAAAACAATATGTTCAAGTTATTAATGAATTTAAAAGAAGAAACAGATGAGAAATAAGGTCTTAAATTTAGGTGGATAACTCAATTATAAAAGAGCGTTAAGTTATTAATTATAAAACGAGTTAAAAAATTAATTAATAAGTAAAAATGACTGAAGATCAGAAAAAAAAACTTCATCCTATTGTTAAAAAGGCACTGGAAATGGCTTATGA
>JBHLLE010000742.1:0-2502 GCA_048885945.1 Candidatus Hermodarchaeota archaeon
GTTCCCCCAATAGAATCTTTTTGGTCTTTTACTTCTTTTATCTTCTGCTCCATTAATTTTGATTTATCAGTGTTTAAAGTTCTAACTATCGAGTTCTCTCTCTTATCTATAAATTTTTGAACATCATCGATCTCGTAGTTTGTCTCATCGTTGATTTTTCCTATACTCTTAGTATATGCGAAAATCGTTACACCATATTTAAAAAGTATTTGCTTAGCAAGCGCTCCTGCCATCACATATCCCGCAGTAATTCGCCCAGAAAACCTTCCAGATCCTCTATAATCCGAGAATCCTCCGTATTTTTTTAACGCAGTATAATCTACTTGCGATGGTCTTAAAAAATTTCTAAATTTTTCGTATTTAGACGAATCGATATCTTTATTTTTAATTACTAAACATATTGGCGCTCCAGTTGTTTTATTATTGAAGATTCCTGATAAAATTTCCGCTATATCAGGCTCTGATCGGGCGGTTGTAAGTTCTGTTTGACCAGGTCTTCGCAGATCTAATTCCTTCTGAATGTATTTTAAATCAAAATCTAAACCCGCAGGAACTCCATCTGCTATTATCCCAATTAGAGTTCCATGGCTTTCTCCAAATGAAGTTATTTTAAACCTTGCTCCAAAAGTATTGTCTCCCAATTCTATCTCATTTTTTGATATATTTTAGAAATTTCTTATTAGGTTAAAAATAATTATTTATTTCTGTTCTTAAAGAGTTATATTTTTCCTTAATTATAAAAATTCTTTTAGTAAATTTTCATTAATATAGAAAAGGTAGGTTATCATTATTATAAATTCTAAGAAAGAAAAAAATGTAGATTAATTAATTTAAATTTTGTTCTAAAGCTTTCCTTTTTTCTTCGTGCATTCGGATTACTTGTTCTTTAACTTTTCTCAATCGCTCTCCTTTTAAGGGATATTGTGTATAGATTAAAATCCCAATAAACATCACTATTGCGGGAATTATACTAATAAGTACGCGAATACCTAATAATGCAGATTGAGGTTGAGTTTCCGCTCCTGCTTGAAATCCCGTAATAGACAAAACGATTGCCATAGTTACATAGGATAAGGAGACTGAGGCTTTTACAATAAACGTTCGTATTCCTTGGAACATGCCTTCTCTGCGAACTCCAGTAATAGTCTCATCCTCATCAATAACATCAGCATATAGTGTTTGGGGTAATAAAATAACTCCTGCAAGTCCAACTCCTAAAACAGTAATTACAATGATAAACATTATAACATTAAAAACAAATAGAAGTAGAAGGAAGGCAAAACCAAAGATGAACATGGTAATCATTGTTGACCGAACAGTTCCATATTTCTGACTTAGTTTGTACCATAGGTAAAGACATGGAAGTGCAGTAAGAAAAACGAAAAGTAAAGAGATAGCGGTCTCTATTTCGCTCATTTTTAGAATGTAAGTCGTAAAAAAAATGGCGGTTGCAACTACTATTACATAGGCTATGGAAATGCATAACCATGCTAAAACCACTATTCTAAAAGCTTTATTCTTCCATGTGTATTTTAATGCTTCTGTAAATTTTAATGCTTGTGCCTTATAAAAAATTTCTTGCTCTTTAGTCACTGCTGTCGCAACATATATGGAAATAGTTATAATTAAACTAAGAACCAACGCCATAAGCAACCAGGACATAGCTGGAGAATATCCCATTCCCCTAAAAATCCCAACAAGAATAAGTGAAAAAACAAATCCTAAAATTAAAGCTATAATATCAAAAAATTCAGAGTATCCTGCGATTTCTAAACGCTCTTCGATGTAAGGAGTTAATTCGGGATATAAAGCGCTGTAAGCTAAAGAAACAACGGTATAAGTCCACTCGAAAATAAGCATCATTACTAAGAAGTAAATAAATATCATAATTTGATCGCTGAAAGGATTCCACCATAGTAATACGAAGGTGGCCATTAGAGGTATGGTGCCAAATATCATATAAGGACGTCTTCTGCCCCATCGTGTTTTAGTTTTATCTGAGATATGTCCCATGATAGGATCGTTAACCATATCCCATACACCTAATATCCCTAACGCAATTCCAATCCACAAAGTATCCAAGCCAATCACAGACGCATAAAAGAAAAAAATATAAGTTGCAAATGTCCAATTTGCCAGTACAATTCCTAAATAACCAAAACTAAATCCAATTTTCTTTTTTTTGGGAAGCATTTGTTTTTGATAAGTCTCTGTCATAACCATCAAATTTCTCTATAATTCGATTTTTTAAAGTTTTATATTTCTATATTAAAATTTAATAAGAAAATTTTTAAGATTAACATTATTTTAAAAAAAATCACATGTTATCCATCTGCTTTTGAAGGTATAAAAATTAAATCGATAAGATTCTATTAATTATTTAATGACTCAAATTAAAATAAATCCTATTGAAGGATTGAACGGTACGATTATAGCCCCTCCTTCTAACGTATCTCTATAATCAAAATCGAGGTATTCAGTATCTTCTACCCATACTTTCCA